>CAUQUX010000031.1:0-10381 GCA_963521235.1 uncultured Veillonella sp.
TTAGATGCGGAATTGAAAAAACGTGGCATCCAAGATGGCGATGAAGTAGTCATCGGTGACCAACGATTTACATTCCATGATTAGGAGATAGAATGACAGGTAAACAAAGACGATATTTACGTGCGTTAGCAAGTACTATGCCGGCGGTAGTGATGATTGGTAAAGGTGGATTGGAAGACCCGGTGATCGATAGTGCACGAGCTGCCATTACAAAACGTGAATTAATTAAAGTGAAAGTACTCAATAATTGCTTAGAGGATCCAAAAGAAATTTTGCCTCATTTAGCAGATATGTTAGGTGCAGAATTAGTACAAATCATTGGACATAATGGTGTGTTGTACAAAAAAGCAAAAGATTCAAAAATTGAGTTGCCAAGATAGTCAATCCGTATGAGGTGAAGTGATGAGAGAAGAGTTACGACAGGCGAAACGAGTGATTGTTAAAGTAGGGACAAGTTCACTTACGCATACAAATGGACGAATTAATATTGATAAAATGGAAGTGTTAGTCCGCCAAATTTGTAATTTAGCCAATGCAGGGAAAGAAATGATATTAGTTTCTTCTGGGGCTACTGCAGCTGGTCTTCCCTCATTGGGATTCACATCGAGACCCGATGATATTGCTTTGAAACAAGCGGCGGCCTCTGTAGGACAAGGCATCTTGTTGCACATGTATGAGAAACTATTCGCTGAATATGGACATACGGTAGGACAAATTCTTGTCACTCGTGAAGATACGGTGAAACGCAGTCATTATTTGAACTTGCGTAATACTTTGACAGCTCTCATTGGTTTAGGTGTGATTCCTATTATTAATGAAAATGATGTGGTGGCCATCGATGAGTTTAAAATTGGTGATAATGATACATTATCTGCCAATATTGCTAGCATTATCGATGCGGATGTCTTAATTATTTTATCGGACATCGAAGGCTTATATACGGCAAACCCATCGACAGATCCAACAGCCACTTTAATCCATGAAGTGGAGGCTCTCACGCCGTACATCTATGAAATTTCTGGTGGTGCGGGATCGTCCTTAGGCACAGGCGGTATGTATACGAAGATTCAAGCGGCTCACATTGCAACAAACTCTGGTGTTCATATGGTCATTGCCTCTGGGGATCGTCCAGACAGTATTAAAGCTATTATGAGCGGAGAAGAACGAGGCACACATTTTTGGCCGCATCGTGATGTACCGCAAATTAAGAAGCGTTGGATGGCATTCGGTACACGCTTACAGGGGACTATCTATGTAGACAAAGGTTGCCGTGATGCACTACTTACCAATGGGTCGAGCATTTTGCCAGTGGGCATTCTATCTTGTGAAGGAAACTTTGAAGAAGGTGACACAATCTCTGTTGTCCATGATGGGGAAGAAATCGCTCGTGGTATTGTGAACTTTAATGTAACCGATTTATTGCAAATTAAAGGCCATAAATCGAAAGATATCCCTATCATTTTAGGTGTTCGTGATACTTATCATGTGGTAGTGCATCGAGATAACTTAGTTGTCTTACGACAGGAGTAAATTATGAATCCATATACAGCCTATTTTGAAAGCTTAGGCAAAGCAGCACGTACAGCCTCTATGCGAGGACAAGTACTGAGTACAGAAGAGAAGAATCGCATATTAGAGCAAATAGCACTTGACTTGGAGGCAGCTATACCTGCCATCTTAGAAGCAAATGATATAGATTACTCACAAGCTAAAGAAAATGGAGTTCCTTCAGTGATGATGGATCGACTTCGCTTGACGAAGGAACGAATCCAAGGTATTTGTGAAGGTGTTCGACAAGTTGCTTATTTGAGTGACCCCATTGGTACGGTATTAGAATCTAGAGACCTAGAGAATGGTTTGCATATTGAAAAGCGACAAATTCCTATTGGCGTCATTGGTATGATCTATGAAGCACGTCCGAATGTAACGGTGGATGCAGCCGCCTTAGCCATTAAGACTGGAAATGCCATCATTCTTCGAGGTGGTAAAGAGGCATATCATACGAGTGATGTTATGGTACAGATCATGCAAGGTTCCTTAGAACGTTGTGGGGCTCCTAAACAGCTGGTTCAACTAGTATCGATTCTTGAGCGAGAAGCAGTAGGTGAATTCTTAGGACAACGCAAATGGATTGATGTGATGATTCCACGGGGTGGAGCAGGATTGATTCAATTTGTTGTGAATAACAGTAAAATTCCTGTTATAGAAACAGGGAGTGGTGTTGTTCATGGATACGTAGATGCGTCTGCTGATGAAACGATGGCATTACAGGTATTGGAAAATGCGAAACTTTCACGACCATCTGTATGTAATGCCATGGAAACGATTCTGTTACATGAAGAAAGATTACAAGACTTGGGTCCTAAGATTGTATCCATGTTAGAAGAAAAAGGTGTTGTCATCTATGGGGATACACAAATTCAAAGCTTATCTTCTCAGGTGAAAGCTGCCACAGAGGATAATTGGGCTACAGAATATAATGACTATATTGTGAACTGTAAAGTGGTAGCTTCCATTGATGATGCCATTGCTCATATCAATACATTTGGTACGAAACATTCTGAAATGATTATTACAGAAGATCCAACAGAAGCAGAACGATTTATGAACTTAGTGGATGCTTCCACAGTATATGTGAATGCATCTACACGATTCACAGATGGTTTTGAATTTGGCTTAGGGGCTGAGATTGGCATTAGTACTCAGAAGCTACATGCTCGTGGACCTATGGGACTAGATGCGCTGACAAGCTATAAATATTTTGTCTTTGGTCATGGACATGTACGATGAAATTAGTCTATTTGAAAGTATACTTTCAGTATATGAAGTCCCCCAAAGGGGCCTATGAGTGGAAGTCTTACGGCATCGTATTAGTTATACTAGGTATGGTATCTCTAGTGTGTATAGGGGCGTGGATCCATGGTAGATAAGAAAAAGAGAGTTGGTATTTTAGGCGGCACTTTTAATCCAATTCATTTGGGCCATCTTATGATTGCAGAAATGGCGTCAGAAGCATTTGATTTGAATCGGGTGATTTTTGTGCCAGCTAAGGAACCTCCCCATAAGGAATCGGATGTGATTGAAGCGAAATATCGCTTAGAAATGGTACGTGTAGCAGTACTGGATAATCCTAATTTTGTGGTCTCTGATGTAGAGATGCAGCGAGAAGGGAAATCCTATACCATTGATACATTGCGTTATTTTTGTGAATTGTATGGACCAGATACGGAATTTTTCTTCATTGCTGGTACAGATACAATACAGAACTTACCAACCTGGAAATATATTGAAGAACTGTTAGATCTGTGCGAGTTCATAGGGGCTATTCGACCTGGTGCTACGGATGATATTGGTGAAAGCATCGAATGGCTTGGTCAACGAGGCGGTCGTATTCATATATTAGAAGTGCCAGAGATGAAGTTATCTGCTACGGAATTGCGTCGTCGATTACGTCATGGCTTGTCTACACGATATATGTTGCCAAGATTAGTGTATCAATATATTAAGGAACATAAAATATATAATACATAACGCATATGTATGCTACATGAATTTGGAGGATACACCATAGAAAGGTACAGGCTAGTGAAGGATACAATGACAATAGAAAGATTACAATATATTGTGAAAGAGCGGCTTTCACCCAAACGATTTGCTCACACATTAGGTGTGGTAGAGATGGCAAAGCGGTTAGCTAACCACTATGGGATACCCGTTGAGAAGGCCGAGATAGCGGCTCTATTGCACGATGTGATGAAAGAAAGTCCCTTACAGGCTATGCAAGATATGGTGCAGAAGGCACAGATACCAGTAGATAAGGAGATGCTTAGCAATGGTGCTTTGTTGCACGGACCAGCAGGAGCAGCCTATGCAAAGTTAACGTTACATATCCAAGATGAATCGATTTGCGAGGCTATTCGTGTTCATACTTTAGGTAGTACGAACATGAGTGTATTGGATAAGATTATCTTTCTAGCAGATTATATCGAACCGAACCGGGCTTTTCCTGGTGTGGAAGAATTACGGAAGTTGGCATTTCAAGATTTAAATGCTGCTGTTGTCCGTGCCTATGATGGAACGATACGTCATTTGCTAGATCAAGGGTTAAGCATACATGTAGATACCATTCGAGGTAGAAATAGTGTATTGTTAGAAAGGTCGGATGTATAAATGGAGCAAAAAATGCGACACAAACCACGTCGAAATGGACTGCGCTGGGGACGCATTATAGGCACCCTCATTCTATTAGTAGTGGTAGCAGGACTTCTCGTGTGGGGTATACATAGCGCAGTCGGTGATGTGTCTCAACCTAGTACTACTAGTCAAGAATCACACCCATTACCGACGGTAACCAACACTACGCCTATGGATATGGCTTCTATTAAGACTGCCTATATGTTGGTTGTAGGTGTGGATACGAGTCAACCACAGCAAGCCGATGCATTGTATGTAGTGGCTTTCAATATGGATGCGAAAACCATGCAGATTATCGGTATACCAAGTAATAGTAAAATTATCAATCGTCATAATGATACTCCACAACGGATTAGCGATATGTATGCCCAAGGTGGTATTGAATTGACGAAAGCTGTGGTGGAAGATATGTTCCATGTCGTTATCCCTTATTATGCTGTGGTGGATCAAGACAGTTTCCGCTCTATGATGAATATTTTTGGAACACCAAGTTTATATGTGGAGCAACCGATGGTACATAGAGATGCAGCGTCTGGTGAGGTAGATATCAATATTCATCAAGGGTATCAAGATTTGACTAATGATACAGCCTTTGGATATATGCGATTCATCAATCATGAAGGGGATACACTAGCACGGACTATGCATCAAGAGAGATTGCTAAAATCTATGTGGGAACGAGAACGTAATCATGTTAGTTTGGGAACGGCCTTTCGCGTGTGGAGACAATGGAGCCATATTAGCACCAATGTGAGCACTTGGGATGGAGTTCGCTTTGTGACAAAGGTGATTGAGTTCCCGAAAGATAAGGTGCGTTGGTATATTTTGCCAGGTTCACCAGAAACGATAGACCACGTGGACTACTGGAATGTAGAACCAGTAGAGTTACAACAATTAGTGGGTATAACGGTAGGAGATATTCCAAGTGATGCAGAGGTAATTCCTGTGATTGGAGATACTCCCAAAGATGGTTCTAATGATTCCTCTAAAGAAGTTGGAAAACAAACGAAGGATAAAGAAACAGAGGGCACCCAGGAGAAAACAGAACCAGGAAGCCCTACAACAAGATAAGGAGTTAGAATGAAACAGAAACAAGATATTTTAGGAACGGTAAAAATCTTAGCGCAAGCTGGCTTTGATAAAAAAGGTGAAGATATTTCCATTATGGATATGGAAGGTCTTACCATGTTAGGCGATTATTTCTTGGTGGTTACAGCCAACAATGTGAAACATGCACAAAGTGTAGCTGATGCCATTGAAGATGCAGGGGCAGAACAAGGTATGACCGTATTACATCGCGAAGGATATCGTGAAGGAGATTGGATTTTACTTGACTTTGGTGATGTCATCGCTCATGTGTTTACAGGGGAATACCGTCATTTTTATGGCTTAGAAGAATTGTGGAAGGATGCACCAAGAGAATCCTTTGAAGGAGTCTAATATGGCTAGTACCTTATCAGAAAATACCATTGCTACTTTAAAGGTATTGCGCCAGAGCGATCAAGGATCTTTTTTAGATGGTCAAACAGGCAATACGAATGACGATATTTTACTTCATAAAGACCAACAAACTAGTTCTGTTGCGATTGGCGATGAAGTAACCGTATTTCTCTACAAAGATCCAAAAGGTCGTTTGACAGCGAGTATGCGTTTACCAGCTATGAAAGAAGGTCAAATTGGTTATGTTGAGGTTATCAATACGACAAACTTTGGTTGCTTCGTAGAGGTGGGAACAGAACGGGGTATTTTTATGCCTCATGCAGAAATGCGTGGTCGTCCTCAAAATGGCGAAAAAGTTTGGGTTCGTCTTTATAGTGATAAATCAGGTCGTTTAGCGGTTTCCATGGATGTGGATGATGCTATGCGTCGTGCCTCTAAACCAGCTACCGATGCTAAGATTGGGGGCATGGTGAAAGGTGCTATTTATAATATGACAAGCGAAGGGGCATTCTTGATTACCCCAGAGCGATGGATTGCGTTCATGCATCGTAGTGAAATGACAAAACAGTTAAAGGTAGGGGAACTTATTGAAGGTCGCATTACGTTTAAACGGGATGATGGACGGATCAATATTTCTATGCGCCCAGTGAAAGAAGAAGCGTTAGCCTCTGATGGAGCTAAAATTATGACCTATTTGGGTAATCGTCATGGCCGTATGCCTTATGGGGACGGTACATCAGCACCTATCATTAAAGATAAATTTAACATCAGTAAGGCAGCTTTCAAACGTGCTTTAGGGCATCTCATGAAAGCAGGTTTTATTGTGCAAGAAGATGGGTGGACCCTGTTAACAGATAAAGGGCAAGCCACTTTACTAGAGGCGGATGAACAATCTGCTACCGTAGAGGAAACAAAATAGGGGGATATGTCATGAAAATTGTGGTAGTAGGTGCTGGTAAAGTAGGCTACTCCTTGGCGCAGCGATTGGCACAAGACCAACATGATGTGTATGTCATTGAAAAAAATGGAGATCGCATTAAAAACTTAGAAAATAATTTAGATGTGAACTTAGTGCAAGGGAATGGTAGTAGCATAGCCTTATTGCAAGAAATAGGAATCGAAGATATTGGTATGCTTATTGCTGTAACGGATTCGGATGAAGTTAATATGCTGGCTTGTATGCTTGGTAAAGCGGCAGGTATTCCTAAGACAATTGCTCGAGTTCGGGAAACAGAGTACGAAAATGATACCAATGTACTCATTCGTGAGAGATTAGGAATAGACCTTTTTATAAATCCAGAAATGGTAACGGCTCAAGAAATTTATAAAATTCTAAAAACGCCAGCTGCATTAGATGTTGAAGAATTTGCTAGCGGAGCCGTGCGGTTAGTAGAATTTAAAATCCGTAATAATCATGATATTATGGGTGTTCCTTTACGCTCCCTAGAATTGCCGCCCAATGTATTGGTGGTAGGTATTATGCGTGGGGGAGAAATGATTATCCCACATGGTAATAGTACGTTGGAATATATGGATAATGTATTCTTCCTAGGGGCTACTGAAAGTATTGATACCGTAGAGGAATGGTTACATGAAACTACTCGGCCTACACAACGTGTTGTTATTATTGGCGCAGGTCTTATTGGTAGAAATTTAACACTGCTTTTAGAACAAGATGGGTATGATGTAAAAGTCATTGAAAAAGATATCGAACGTTGTGAACAATTAGCTGCTACAGTAGACCGTTCTATTGTGATTCATGGTGATGGAACAGATATTGATCTATTAGGGGCAGAAGAAATTGATGATACGGATGTTATTATTTGCTTAACAGATGATGATAAACTCAACTTATTGGTGGCATTATTAGCGAAACATATGGGGGTACCTAAAGCATTTGTTCGTGTAGGACGATTAGAGTATATTACGTTAATGGAACAGGTAGGTATTGATGTAGCTTTTTCACCAAGATTATTAACATCTGGACAAATTTTAAGATTAATTCGAGAAGATGAAAATCTTATTAATATTTTTACCTTTGAAGGATCTAAAGCTGAAGCGGTAGAAATAGAAGTTACGGAAAAAACATCTTTGATTAATAAATATTTAAGAGACTTAAAGTTGCCAGGAAAATCCTTAGTGGGTGCTATTGTCAGAGAACATCAAACGATTGTTCCTAAAGGAGATACTTTGTTGCTTGAAGGAGATCATATAGTTATCTTTACATTGCCAGAAAATATTAATACTTTGTTAGCGTATATTAATAAATAAGAAGGGATTTTTGAAAGGAGAAGGAATCATGCGCATTCAAAATATTATGCGAGTCGTTGGACAAGTGATGCTCATTTTAGCTTCCTTCATTATGGTTCCCTTTTTCTTTGGTGTATTGGATGAAGGGATTTTTTACTACTCATTTCTTATCACATCATGTATAGCAGGAGGAGCAGGCTTTCTATTATATCATTATGGTACAGATACTAATGTATATAGTGTACGAGATGGATTTCTTGTAGTCAGTACAACTTGGATATTAGCGTCTATATTTTCGGCGTTGCCCTTTTATTTTAGTGGAGTACTTGAGCAATTTGTAGATGCTTTATTTGAGTCTGTGTCAGGTATAACGACTACCGGGGCAAGCATGATTGATGATGTTAGTGCTTTGCCTAGAGCATTTATTTTATGGCGTGGTCTCACCAATTGGATTGGTGGTATGGGGATGATTGTCTTAGTGTTAGCATTCTTGCGTAATTTAGGGACTGGAGTAGCTCCATTAGTTGAAGCAGAGGCTTCTGTACCAAGACCTGGGGTTGTATTACCAAGAATCCAATCTATGGCCGGGAACTTGCTGAGAATTTATTTGGGATTTACATTTACTTGTACTTTTCTATTATGGCTAAGTGGCATCGGTTTATTTGAAGCACTTAATTTTACCTTTGCTACGGTAGCTACAGGTGGATTGGCCCCAATTACTGGCAGTACATTTAGATATGCTGATTCTTATTTTGTCTGCATCATATTAGTAGTATTTATGATATTGGCAGGTGGAAATTTTGCGGTCTATCAATCTGTATGGCAACGGGGAATCAAAGAGATTTGGAGAGATTTTGAGTATAGAATCTATCTTATCACATTGGCAATTGGATCAACTCTAGTTTTATTTGCCTTAGTATGGGAAGCTGGAGATGCTAATATTGAACATTTACGAAATGCTATTTTTACACTTGTTTCTATGCAGACTGGGACTGGATTTGCTATTGCAGATTATAACTTATGGCCTAGCTTAGGGCAAATGGTATTATTTATGGGAATGTTCTTTGGTGGTTGTAGTGGTTCAACTGCAGGGGGACTTAAAATCATACGAATAATTATCTTGGCAAAAAGTAGTATTCTCTATCTACGAAAAGCTATTCATCCCGATATGGTACAATTGGTACGACTCAACGGTTATGTATTACCTAATAAATGGTTACAGATTACGCAACAGTTCTTTTTTCTTTATATGCTTATCTTTGGTATTTCCTCTGTGATTATTTCCTCAACGGGATTACCGTTGGCAGATGTACTACCATTGGTAGCAGGAAGTTTGGGAAATGTAGGCCTTGCATTTGGCTCATTAGGACCTACGGAAAGTTTTACCATATTGGCACCTATCGCAAAGATAGTTTGTATTATTGATATGTTATTAGGAAGGTTAGAGTTATTTACCTTATTGGTGCTATTACATCCAGGGTTTTGGAGCGGATATTTTACAAAGAAAGAAAATGGATATAGACGATTCGATGGACATCATAAGAACGCCTCAAGGCTTGTATAAAACAAATTGTTATATTCTGAAAGAAAATGGATACGCCCTTATTATTGATCCAGGCTTTCACGGGCACCGCATTATGAGAGAAATAGGGGAGGCAAAGCCTGTGGGTATTATACTGACACATGGGCATGCAGACCATATCTGTGCCGTCGATGCATTGGTGGAGCGGTATCATATTCCCGTATATATGCATCCTTTGGATGATGAATTGCTACGGGTGAAACGGCGAATGCCATCAGGTTACAAGGCGCGATTTACTTCGCCGTATCATCCCTTGCAAGAGGGACCTTTAGAGGTAGGACCCTTTATGTTATATATTTGGGAAGTACCTGGGCATAGTGCAGGCAGTGTATGTATTGGCTATAAGCGAGTCTTATTTACAGGGGATACTTTATTTAAAGGTACTGTAGGGAAAGTCAATACATATAATGGCAATCCAATGGCTATGAAAGTCACATTAGAAAAAATAAAAATACTCAATCCATCCTATGTGGTATACCCTGGTCATGGTACGAGCACTACATTGGCGCATGAATTAGCAACGAATCCATATTTACTTGAACCTTGAGTTAGAGAAAATTGTGCTCAGAATATTGAGTGGATGTAGTTGATTATGCACTTTCTAGGAAAAATTTCAATGAATAAAAAAATCTTTATAAAAAAACATAAAATATAGTTGACGAAACATATGAAATAGGGTATACTATCAAAGTAGTCAATTGGCCCCGTGGTGTAGCGGTTAACATGTCGCCCTGTCACGGCGAAGATCGTCGGTTCAAATCCGATCGGGGTCGCCACTACTTGCCTCGGTAGCTCAGTCGGTAGAGCAACGGACTGAAAATCCGTGTGTCGGCAGTTCGATTCTGCCCTGAGGCACCATTTGCGGAAATAGCTCAGCGGTAGAGCACCGCCTTGCCAAGGCGGGGGTCGCGAGTT
>CAUQUX010000032.1:0-10340 GCA_963521235.1 uncultured Veillonella sp.
ATTCCTCTCTATGATTTTGGAAAGTTCCCGATTCCTGTTCAATTGGATCGTGTAGAAACAGGGCGTGAAGAAATTCATGTATTCGTGCATCCTGTTGCACAATAGGAGGGCTTATGAAATTAAAAAGAATATCTATTTATACATGGATTTTATTAGCCTTTCTAAGTGTGGGCATTGTGAGTGGTTTGCTACTTGTCAAAGAGCGCCATCACATTGAGGCTCAGCAGGAACAAGTTGAAAATATCATCGACTATGATGGATTACTTCGTGCTAATGCCTATGAGAAACGTTCCTTGCCGGAGGCTGTGGCAGCAGCGAAGGAATCTGGTATTACAGCCTTGGCGATTTATGATAGAACATTGCAAAAGGAAAAGGATGCAGGTCATATTCATATGTATACCTCTAATGACTTACAGCAGTTGCAAGTGGGAGGTACACAGCCAGGGATGACCTATATTGGTAGTATTCCTGGTAAGGAAGCATACTTTCAAGAGGTGCAAGAAGATTTAGTGCGCCGTTTGGGTAAGGATAAAGTAACTGTGTTGCAAACATCCTTAGGTCCTATTTTAGGGTTGGCATTGCCAAGTGATTCTTTGAAAGATATGAATTTAGGGATTTCCAAATTACAAGCCCAAGAAGTGGTGAACCTCGGATTCCATGTCATTGTGCGTCCTACGAATTATAAAGGGGTGACAGTGGAAGATGTGGACCATGTGTTCCAACGGATTGAGGGTGTTCCTAATGTAACAGGAATGGTCTTTGTAGGTAAAGAAGCTCTAGGTTATCCATTGCATGTGGATCGTACCTTAGAACAGCTAGAAGCTCGTCATATTCCAGTGGTAGGGATTGAGGCAGTGAATCAACTGCAATATTTTCCACAAGCTGGGTTCTTGGAAATGGCCAATGCCAATCACTATAAAGTAGGTAGATTGTACACCGTATCGAAAGAAGAAGTGCGTAAGTTAATGCCTGCTGAATTAGTACAATGGTTCTACATCAGTGACATTGAACGAAATATTCGTTATAACTTGTTCCCATTATATGAACAAGGCGTAGATAATAGAACAGCTTTAGAAACGACATTATTTGTAGCGAAACAAGTAACAGACAAACTACAAGCTCGTGGGTTTACTACGGGCGAAGCCTCTATATATCCAGTGTATTCTCCCAATACTTTGTTACGTCTCTTAACGATGACAGGTGTCATAAGCTTGGCTACCTTGACATTAGGGCAGTTTGTAAGACTACGCAAACAGTATTTAGTAGGTCTATTCGTAGTAGGTACCATTGTGTCTGTAGGCATCTATCTGATGACAACAGGGACAAAAATTATGTCTGCCTGGGCATTAGTAGCCGCTATTTCTTCCCCTGTATTGGCGATGACCATGATCTTTGATTGTTGGTCAAAACGCAACCATACAGGACTATCTCCATGGAGAAGTACCGTAGAATCGGTGATATATTTAGTGGTAGCAGCTCTGATTGCAGCTATTGGTGGCATTAGCATTGCGGCTATGTTGGGTAGCACACAGTTCTTTATGGAATTTGCTTTATTCCGTGGAGTGAAGTTAACCTTTGTGGCGCCAGTGGTATTGGCAGCGATTGCTTACTTACAACGTTTTCCAATTTGGAAAGGCAGAACGATTTCTTCTGTGACAGATGTGAAATCTTTCATTACAGAATTTATACAAATTGATATTAAAGTCTATAGTCTATTAATCGCAGGGGCTTTAGCGGTGGTAGCCTATGTATTTGTGGGCCGCAGTGGTCATACAGCAGGCGTACCAGTGCCGTCTTGGGAACTGGCATTACGTAGATTCCTAGAAAATACCATGTATGCTCGTCCGCGAGAAAAAGAATTTTTAATTGGCCATCCAGCATTTATGCTAGCGGCGTATGCTGTAGGACGTCGGATTCCAATGGTATTGCATTTTGCCTTATCGATAGGGGCTGTCATTGGTATTGCCTCTATGGTAGAAACGTTCTGCCATTTACGTACGCCAGTGTATATGTCCATTGCTCGTGGTTATGATGGATTGCTATTAGGTATCGTCATCGGTTTAGTAGCGATTATAGCGGTACGATTTATCGGGTATGGCATTCGTTGGTTCCAAGGACGAGGTGAAAGCCATGTGTAAGATACTCATTTCCGGCTATTATGGATTCGGTAATGCCGGAGATGAAGCGTTATTGAGTTCTATTTTGCAGGCGTTGGTCGAATTAGAGCCACAGGCTGAGATTACAGTCATCTCGGGGAACCCTAAGGAAACGATGCATACGCATAAGGTGAAAGCCATTGGTCGATTTGACATGTGGAAGATATACCAAGCTGTGTATTCTTGTAATATGCTCATCAGTGGTGGTGGCAGTTTGTTGCAAGATGTAACAAGTGCTCGTAGTTTGTATTATTACTTGAGCATTATTGCGTTAGCCAATTCATTGGGAAAACGAGTGATGATTTATGCCCAAGGCATTGGTCCTTTACGTAAATCCATAGCTCGTTCCACGGTGGGGCACGTATTGAATCAAGTGTCCCAGATTACCGTACGGGACCATGCCTCAAAGGAAGAGCTGCTTTCCCTAGGTATCCATAATGTACCGATTACAGTGACCGCTGATGCGGTACTTGGGATGCACCCAGTGGATATCACGGAGGGGCGTAAGATTCTGACCTCTTATGGAGTTAATCTTGAACGGCCGATCGTGGGGGTATCTGTGCGGTCTTGGAAAGATTGTACAGAATACCAAAGTACATTGGCGGAAGCTCTCGACGAAATCCAGACCACACAGGATGCACAGATCGTATTCATTCCCATGCAACATCGGGAAGATACGATGGAAGCAGAAATCATTGCTAAACTTATGAGAACCAAGTCCACGGTCTTAGCTGATGCGTATAATACAACGGAGTTATTGGCGCTCAGCGGATCTGTAGATGTCATGATAGGAGTACGACTCCATGCATTGGTATTTAGTGCCTTAATGGAAACGCCTTGCTTAGGGATTTCCTATGACCCTAAAATTTTAAATTTTCTTCATATGATTGGAGAAGTGCCAGTAGGTGATTTACATACACTAGAAGTAACACCTATTGTAGCACGTACAGTAGAAGCTTTGGAACGAAGCACTTTCATAGAAACCGTGCTAGAAAATATCCATGAACTACGAAGAAATGCATTAGAGAATGCCCGCATTGCCATCGGCATGCTGCATGATAAATAATTTACCTTAGAATTGTGTATAACACGGGAGGGTATAGTATGTTAACACTTGAACAAAAACAATTGATACAAGAAAAAGCAAAAGCGATTCGTGTAAATATCGTGAAAGCTGTAACAGCAGCAAAATCTGGTCATCCAGGAGGATCTTTGTCCATTGCTGATGTGATGAGCTTGTTGTACTTTCAAGAAATGAATGTAAATCCAAATGAGCCGAAAGATCCAAATCGCGATCGTTTTGTCTTATCTAAAGGACATGCTGCACCAGCTCTATATGCTACATTAGCAGAAAAAGGGTTCTTCCCAACAGAAGAATTACTAAACTTGCGTAAAATTGACCATATCTTGCAAGGTCATCCAGATATGAAATACATTCCAGGTGTAGATATGTCTACTGGTTCCTTGGGGCAAGGTATTTCTGCAGCTTGCGGTATGGCATTGGCAGGTAAAATCGATGGAGCCTCTTACCGTGTGTACTCTGTACTAGGAGATGGCGAACTAGAAGAAGGACAAGTATGGGAAGCCGCGATGTTTGCAGCGCATTATAAATTGTCCAACTTAACAGCGTTTGTAGATTTTAATGGGTTGCAAATCGACGGTGATATCACAAAAGTTATGAGTCCATTGCCAATTGATGAAAAATTCAAAGCTTTTGGATGGCATGTGATTGTCGTAGATGGTCATGATTTAGATGCCTTACATGCAGCGGTAACAGAAGCAAAAGCAACTACAGATAAACCGACTATGGTGATTATGAATACTGTCAAAGGGAAAGGTGTACAAGCTATGGAAGGCCAAGCAGGCTGGCATGGTAAAGCGCCATCACAAGAAGAATGTGACAAATTTGTAGCGGAATTGTTGGAGGTGTAATCATGGGAAAAGCGACTCGTGAAGCATATGGTGCAGCTTTAGTTAAAGTAGGTGCCACTCATAAAGATGTTGTTGTATTAGATGCAGATTTATCTAAATCTACAAAAACTGATGAATTTAAAAAAATATATCCTGAACGCTTCTTTAATGTAGGGATTGCAGAACAAAACTTAATTTCTGTAGGTGCTGGCTTAGCAGCAGCAGGAAAAGTACCATTTGTATCTTCTTTTGCTATGTTTGCTACAGGTCGTGCCTTTGAACAAGTGCGCAATGCCGTATGTTATCCAAAACTCAATGTAAAAGTATGCGCTACTCACGCAGGGATTACTGTCGGTGAAGACGGTGCGACACACCAAAGTTTAGAAGATATTTCTTGTATGCGTACGTTGCCTAATATGACTGTTATCGTACCAGCAGATGCAGCAGAAACAGAAGCTGTGATTGCTTGGGCAGCAGAGTATCATGGTCCAGTGTATGTACGCTTAGGCCGTGCCGGTGTAGAAGATGTGACACCGGAAGGTTACACATTCGTGCCTGGAAAATCTCAACAATTACGTGATGGTAAGGATGCTACA
Organism: uncultured Veillonella sp.; assembly: GCA_963521235.1. GTDB lineage: Bacteria > Bacillota > Negativicutes > Veillonellales > Veillonellaceae > F0422. The sequence goes on from CAUQUX010000032.1 coordinate 4,664, forward strand.
ATTATTGCTTGTGGTGCCTTAGTAGGACCTGCAGTAGAAGCAGCAGCTACATTAGAGGCAGAAGGTGTTTCTGTACGTGTTATCAATATGGCATCCATCAAGCCAATTGACGCAGAGGCGATTGTAAAAGCGGCGAAAGAAACAGGTTTATTGATCACAGCAGAAGAACATAATATCATTGGTGGCTTAGGCAGTGCAGTAGCAGAAGTAGTTGTTAAAGAATGCCCAGTACCAATGGAATTTGTCGGAGTGAAAGATACCTTTGGCGAATCTGGTACACCGAAAGAATTGATGGCAAAATATGGATTAACAGCAGCTGATATTGTAGCAGCTACCAAACGAGGTATAGCGCGAAAATAGGAAGGAAATGATAGAATGATAGAATTTAGAAATGTCCATAAAGTGTACGACAATGGTTCTGTCGCTTTAGAGGATGTATCGATTCATATTGAAAAAGGAGAATTCGTATTAGTCTGTGGGCATTCTGGAGCAGGTAAATCAACATTTATTAAATTACTTTCACATGAAGTAAAGCCAGATTCTGGGACGGTTATCGTAAATGATGTTGATGTAACAAGTATCAAATCTAGTAAAGTACCTTATTTGCGTAGAAAGTTAGGCATTGTATTCCAAGATTTCCGATTATTACCATCAAAAACAGTATTTGAAAATATTGCCTTTGCATTAGAGGTAATTGAAGAAAAACCAAAAATAATCAAGGAAAAAGTATTAAATGTATTGGAATTGGTGGGATTGAGCGACAAAGCTAATGATTTACCTCAAGACCTCAGTGGCGGGGAGCAACAACGGGTAGCTATCGCTAGAGCCATTGTGAATAAACCATTGGTGTTGATTGCGGATGAACCGACAGGTAACTTGGATCCTCAAACGAGTCGTGATATTTCAGATCTGTTCAAAGCCATTAATAATTCGGGTACAACGGTAGTTATGGTGACTCATGATATGGATATGGTATCCTATTTGAACAAACGAGTGATTGCCTTAGAAGGTGGTCGTGTTGTGAGTGATCAAATGAGAGGGGCCGCATTCCATGAAAATTAGAACATTTAAATATTATATAAAAGAAGCCATCAAATCTATGCGTCGCAACGGATTGATGTCCTTAGCATCGATTTCTACAGTGACGTTGTCCTTGTTTATTTTGGGTGTATTTGCCTGTGGCGTTGTGAATCTTAATAACTTAGCTTCTCATTTGGAGAGCCAAGTACAAATTAGCATCTACTTGAAAGATAATTTGACAACACCGCAAGTGATGGAATTAGGTAAAAAGTTAAAAGCTTTGCCAGAGTTGAAAGAGATTGAATTTGTTACAAAAGATGAAGCCATGAAACGCTTTAAAGAGCGATTAGGCGAGCAGCAACAATTAGTAGACTCCCTAGAAGGGCATAATCCATTGCCAACATCCTATGTGTTGACATTTAATACACCAGACCAAGTAAAGTCCACAGCGGAATTGGTTTCTAAGTACCCAGAAGTAGAAAGCGCTCATTACGGGCAAGATGTGATTGAACAAATTTTTGAAGTCACAAAAATTATCCGCATTGGTGGAATTGTGCTTATAGGTTTCTTAGCAGGGGCTACCTTATTTATCATCTCCAATACGATCCGTTTGACTGTATTTGCTCGTCGTAAAGAGATTGCGATTATGAAATATGTAGGGGCTACGAATTGGTTTATCCGTTGGCCGTTTGTATTGGAAGGTATGTTTTTAGGTGCTATTGGCGGTGTGATTGCTGGACTTGCTACATGGCAATTCTATCGCTATATCACGATGGAAGTAATGGCTAACTTTGCCTTTATGCCATTGGTACCATTGATGCCATTTATCTATGAATTATCTGCTGGGTTAGTAGGAGTAGGTATACTGGTAGGTGCTATTGGTAGTACCATTTCTTTAAAACAATATATGAAAGTGTAGGAATGATGAAGAAAAAAACAGTAACACTAGTAACTAGTTTACTATGCGGTTCTATCATGATGGCTACACCGTACTGGTATCAGGCACAAGATGAAGACTTAACGAATCAGTTGTCAAATATTCAACAACAAATGACAAATGAGTCTAATAAAAAGTCGGAAGCAGAAAAAACGATTGGTACCGTATATGAACAGTTACATGCGATACAAATTGAGTTAGATACTGCCACTGCTGAATTAAAACAAGTACAGGCAGATCGTATTCAATTAGATCAAGATATTACTAAAACAGAAGCAGAGTTAAAAGCTGCGCAAGCTCGCTTGCAGTCTCGTGAAAAAGTATTCTATAAACGGGTGCGAGATATTTACATTAACGGTCGTTTAAGTTACTTAGATGTGGTCATTGGATCCAAAGACTTTAGCGATTTTGCAAATCGTATGGAAATGTTGAAACGCATTTTGCAATCCGATATGGATTTAATCAACACCATTAAAACAGAGCGAGAAGAAATCGCTAGTAAAAAGGCTAAGTTAGAAGAAGATCGTGCGAAAGTATTAGAATTGGAAAAAGTGGCGCAAGAAAAGCAAAACTTGATTAACCAGAAAAAAGCAGAACGTCAAGCTGTGCTAGAACGGGCTATGAATGACCGGGATACAGCAGAGCGTGCCTATAATGAGTTGATGGCATCCTCCGCAAGCATTACTGCCATGTTACAACAGCGGGCGGCAGAACGTGCTGCAGCTGCGGCTGCTGCTAGCCAAGGTGGTGGCGGTACTACATGGGTACAAGGTACAGGTCAATTAGCGGCACCTGTTAACGCACCGATTACATCAGATTTTGGATGGCGTATCCATCCAATCTATGGCACACGTCGTCTGCATGCGGGCACTGATTTTGGTGTTGATGAAGGAACACCGGTCCATGCAGCAGATGGTGGTGTTGTCGTAGAAGCAGGTTGGATTAGTGGTTATGGATACACCGTTATCATCGACCATGGTAATGGCATGTCAACGTTATATGCTCATAATAGTGATGTAGCCGTTAGCCCTGGACAAACGGTATCCAAAGGGCAAGTTGTGTCTTACTCTGGTAATACTGGCGGTTCTACAGGCCCACATCTTCACTTTGAAGTACGTATTAATGGGGAACCAACAGATCCGATGGGATACTTATAGAGGAGACTATGGAAGATAAGAAAAAAAGATCTATCTGGCATAAAGCTAAGACCTATTTCTTAGGTGTAAAGTATGAAGTCATTACAAAAGATGAGGCAGGGAATATTATCAGCATAGAAGAGGATCTTGAACATGAGAGCATTAAAGATCTCGTTAAATATTATTTGCTCATCACATTGACTTGGATACTTACCTTTTTAATAGGCTTAACTGCTTTCTTTTGGTTTATATCAGGCTCTCCGTTGGGGATTGCTAAATTTGGATATACCTATTATATCACCACGCAATGGGCTATGGATCCACCAGCAAAAGAAGAATTGTTTGTGAATATGCTGAAAGGACTAGCCAAAGGGACCCATGATAAACATACTGTCTATTTGGACAAGGATGATATGAAAGAGCTGGAAATGCATACGTCTTCTACCTATAGTGGCATTGGTCTATTACTAGATTTTTCCGATGGAAAAACTCTGAAAGTAGGCGCTACGATGGAAGGGCAACCAGCCGAAGCAGCTGGCCTTCAAAAAGGAGATCAAATTCTTGCTATTGATGGCACACCTGTGTCTGATATCGAAAAAGAAGAGGTGGCTAATCGCATTCGAGGGGAAGAAGGTACTTTTGTAGTGCTTCGTATCCTTCGTAATGGAGAAGAACAAGAGGTTTCCATTGAACGGAAGACGATTGTGATGCCTACGGTAAAAGGGCAAATGCTCATTGATGATGTAGGCTATATTCGGGTCACACAATTTGCTGAAAAAACAGTAGAAGAATTTACGAAAGCCTACGAAGAACTCAAGGCACAAGGAATGAAGCGATTAGTCCTAGACTTGCGTGATAATCCGGGTGGGTTAATTACCACAGCGCATGGTATAGGACAATATTTGGTGCCGAAAGGACCGATTGTGACAGTACAAACGAGACGGGGGAAAACTACGGCTTATATGTCTAGAGGTGAGTATCCTCTCATTCCATTAGTTGTGTTGATTAATGGTAATTCTGCTAGTGCCTCTGAAATCATTGCAGGAGCTGTGCAAGATACAAAATCTGGCACTATTGTAGGTACCAAAAGCTATGGAAAAGGGACTGTGCAGAGTGTACTACCAGGCCTTGATGGAGAAGGTATAAAAATTACTATCTCTCGCTATCATACACCAAATGATAGAGTCATCGATGGTATCGGCATTGAACCAGATGAAGTTGTAGAGCCGTCCAAAACAAATCCAGATGAGGATGTACAAATGGAGCGTGCTATTGAAATTGTAAAAACTCTGTGATATAGCGGCCTCGGCCGCTCTATCTATAGAGGTAGAGGAAGAAAATATGTTTATAGATCGTGCTCGCATATTAGTAAAAGCGGGAGATGGCGGTAATGGAATGAGTAGTTTCCGCCGTGAAAAATATGTACCACAAGGGGGACCGAGTGGTGGAGATGGCGGTAAAGGAGCCGACGTCATTATACAAGCAGACAGAAATATCAATACATTAGTTGATTTTAGATATAAACGTCAATTTAAAGGCGATGCGGGTGGAGCTGGTCAAAGTGCTAATAAACATGGCCGTGGTGCTGAAAACTTAATCGTACCGGTGCCTTTAGGAACGACGATTACTGATGAAGAGTCTGGTAAATTAATGGCAGACTTAGTGGAAGACGGACAAACATTCATGGTTGCTAAAGGCGGTCGCGGTGGACGAGGTAATGCGCGCTTTCAAACGAGTGCGAACCGTGTTCCTACCTTTGCAGAAAAAGGCGAGCCTGGTGAAGAACGTTGGTTGAATTTGGAATTAAAAGTATTAGCTGATGTAGGATTATTAGGTTATCCAAGTGTGGGTAAATCTTCCATCATCCGCAAAGTGTCTTCTGCAAAACCAGAAGTGGCGGCGTACCACTTTACCACACTAACACCAGTGTTAGGTGTGGTATCTGTTGCACCAGGTAAAAGCTTTGTCATGGCTGATATTCCAGGGTTGATTGAAGGGGCTAGTGAAGGTGTAGGTTTAGGACATTCTTTCCTACGCCATGTAGAACGTAGCAATATTTTGTTACATGTATTGGACGTATCTGGACTAGAAGGTCGTGACCCGATTGAAGACTTTCATAAGATCAATGAAGAACTAGCAAAATATAGCGAAAAATTAAGCAAGAAAAAACAATTGATCGTATTGAATAAAACAGATTTGTTACAAGATGAAGAGACCTTGCCAAGAGTGACGAAATACTTTGCTGACCAAGACTATGAAGTGTTTGCAGTGAACGCATTGACAGGAGAAGGATTGCCAGCCCTTGTAGAACGTACATGGTACTATGTAGAAAATTACGTGCCAGAACCAGAAGTGGTGGATGACACTGTATACTATGAGGCAAAACCAGATACAGATTTTGTCATTACTCGAGGGGATGATGCATCCTTTGTCATTACTGGTTCTCGTATTGAGAAATTGGTGGCTATGACGAATCTTGATGATGAACAAGCCTTGCGTAGATTCCAAAAAATTTGGCGGTATATGGAATTAGATGCGGAATTGAAAAAACGTGGCATCCAAGATGGCGATGAAGTAGTCATCG
>CAUQUX010000033.1:0-10287 GCA_963521235.1 uncultured Veillonella sp.
ATTACAAATAGGTAATTCAGGAGGAAGTTATAATGAAAAAGTTCAATGTTACAGTAAACGGTACAGTTTATGAAGTAGAAGTTAATGAAGTTGGTGGCGCAGCTCCAGTGGCAGCAGCACCTAAAGCAGCAGCTCCAGCACCTAAAGCAGCTCCAGCAGCGGCTCCAGCTCCAGCAGCGGCAGCAGCTCCAGTTCCAGCAGGCGCAGAAACAGTAAAATGCCCAATGCCAGGTAAAATCTTATCCGTAGCAGTTACAGCTGGTCAAGCAGTTAAAAAAGGCGATCTTCTTTGTATCTTAGAAGCTATGAAAATGCAAAACGAAATCTATGCTCCACATGATGCAACAGTATCTGAAGTTCGCGTAGCAGCTAACCAAACTGTAGCAACTGGCGAAGCTTTAGTTGTTTTAGGCTAATCATAACTTTATACTGCTTAACTAAACCCTTCTAGTATTTAAGGAGGAACTCCATATGGACGCTTTTCTTGTTGCACTCAACTCTGTTTGGGTGGATAGTGGTTTTATTAGTTTCACAATGGGTCATGGTATCATGATTCTTGTAGGAATTATCTTATTGTATTTAGCTTTTGCGAAAGGCTTTGAACCTCTATTATTGAGTCCTATTGCCTTTGGATGTATTTTGGCTAATATTCCTAATAATGGTTTCCATGAAGGTGTTATGAACTTGATTGGATTAGGGATTAAATATGAAATTTTCCCACCTCTTATCTTCCTAGGGGTAGGTGCGATGACAGACTTCGGTCCACTCATTGCAAATCCTAAAACATTATTATTAGGCGCAGCAGCACAAATCGGCGTATTCGTGGCTCTTGGTGGAGCAATGATGGTTGGTTTTACTGCTAAACAAGCAGCAGCTATCGGTATCATCGGTGGTGCTGACGGCCCTACATCTATTTACTTAGCTTCAAAATTAGCCCCAGAATTATTGGGTGCTATCGCAGTAGCGGCATACTCCTATATGTCACTTGTACCATTAATTCAACCTCCGGTTATGAAGTTATTTACAACTCAAAAAGACCGTGAAATCGTAATGGAACAATTGCGTGAAGTAACTCGTTTTGAAAAAGTTGTTTTCCCTGTAGTAGCAACGATTGCTATTTCCTTGTTGTTACCACCGATCACTTCTTTATTAGGCATGTTGATGCTTGGTAACTTATTCCGTGAATCTGGTGTAACAGCTCGTTTAGCAGATACTTCTGAAAACGCTTTGATTAACACAGTAACAATCTTCTTGGCTACTGGTACTGGTCTTACAATGACAGCAGACAGTTTCTTAAACTTAGAAACCATTAAAATTATCGTATTAGGCTTAATTGCCTTTATCGGTGGCACTGCAGGTGGTGTTATCTTCGGTAAATTAATGTGTTGGGCTGATGGTGGTAAAACAAATCCATTGATCGGTTCTGCTGGTGTATCCGCTGTACCTATGGCGGCCCGCGTATCGCAAGTAGTTGGTTCCCAGGCTAATCCTGCGAACTTCCTATTGATGCATGCGATGGGACCAAATGTAGCAGGTGTTATCGGAACGGCTGTAGCAGCTGGTACGATGCTTGCTATGATGAAATAATTTGTACCTATGCCTAGGCATTGCATATGCCTTGCCTAGGCATATTACAAATACCTACAGTACAGATGTACTGTATCGGCGCTATACAAACACTTAAACTTTTTATTCACTTTTTATCTTCCATGAGGTGACGCCTATGATAATGTCAGACGAAATAAAGTTTTTTACGTGTCTTTGTATTGCGCTTTTTATTTTTATTATCACCGCACTCCTCATTGGAGAAGAACGAAAATCTAAATGGTTTCAAAAACGGACAAGATATAGTTTTTTTCTTCGTCGTGGCCTACTTGGTGAGTGGCTACACTTTGGATACCCTTGTACAAAAGAAGGGTATGGAGTGACGGCGATTGTCTTCTTGCTTATTGGCCTATCTTCCTATATTATATGCACTTACTTCTAGAGTGCTTTGCGGCCAATAAGGAATGTATCCCTTAGGGAGGAGTTGATTCTTATGGATCCGGCTGTACAAACCTTAATTGTCCTTGGTGTAATGGCGTTATTATTTGTAACAGAAATTATTCCACTTGCAATTACGTCTATCGGTGGTGCTATGGCACTTGGTTTATTAGGTGTTATTCCAATGAAACAAGTATTTAGTGGTTTATCTGATAGTACAGTAGTGTTATTCGCAGGTATGTTTATTATTGGTGCTGCATTATTCCATACTGGTTTAGCACAAAAAATTGGTATTTCCGTAGTTAACAAAGCAGGTAAAAGTGAAAATGGTCTTATGATTGCTTTGATGCTTGTAACAGCAGGTATGTCCTCTGTGCTTTCCAACACTGGTACAGCAGCAGCATTATTGCCAGTAGTTATTGGTATCTGTGCATCTGCTAAAATTCCAGCATCCCGTCAATTAATGCCTATGGCATTTGCGGCAGGGATTGGTGGTATCATTACATTAGTAGGTACACCTCCTAATATCATCATTAACGGTGCCTTAGGCCAAGCAAAACTACCTCAATTTGGTTTCTTTGAATTCGCATGGATTGGTATTCCGTTAACAGTTGCTTTCATGATTTATATGGTAACAATTGGTAAACATTTATTACCTAAACATGATGGTAATGCAGATGCAGACGTTGAACAAGAAGTAGATGCTAGTGAAATTTCTAATGATCCTAAAAAAATGTGGTATTCCGGTATCATCTTATTGGGCGTAGTAATATTCATGGCATTATCTGATCCATTGAAAAGTATTGGTATTAAAGTTCCTCTTCATGTAGCCGCTATCGTAGGTGCTATTTTAGCTGTACTAGCTGGTTGCTTGAAAGAAAAACAAGCATATCAATCCATAGATTGGGTAACTATTTTCCTATTTGCCGGTATGATGCCAGTAGCAGCAGCTATGAATGATTCTGGGGCTGGTAAAATGATTGCCAATGCAGTAGTAGGTATTATGGGTGATAACCCAAGCCCTTACTTTGCAACAGCTGTATTATTTATCTTATCTTGCGTATTAACACAATTTATGTCCAATACAGCATCTTGCGCATTGTTAGCACCAATTGGTATCTCCATTGCTCAAGCGATGGGCGCAAGCCCCCATGCAGTACTTATGGCGATTGGCGTTGCCGCATCTTGCGCATTCGCTACACCTGTAGGTACACCACCTAATACTATCGTATTAACACCTGGTAATTACAAATTCATGGACTATGTGAAAGCAGGTACTCCATTGATCTTGGTTTGCTTCGTAGTAAGTCTTATCATCATCCCTATGGTATGGCCTTTCAATATGCCTTAATGTAAGAAACATTGCCTAGGTAACATACAAAATTAAATAGGTACTAAATAAGGACTGACATACAATCGGGTACGCCTGATGTATAGTCAGTCCTTTTTCGGCCTATGCTGTATGGATTCAGGAGATTTTTTTGAATAAAATAGGCATATATTTCAGATTACCTTAATATATAAGTAATGACATAATTATGAATGGATTACATAGCTATAGTAAGTGATACTGAATTTTCTGCAAATATTTGAATTGCCTAGAGAATTTGACTGCATTTGGGTGTATAATAGTGTAATATATGTGGTATGCTATAGTAGTCTATTAACAATTGATTGCCTATACTTTTATAGCATGGTACATTCGTAATGGTATTAGTAATATGTTAGCACGTATGAGATTGATAGAAACATATTTTAGTACAAAGTAACAAAGACTATAATTTCTATACGTAAGAATAAGAAGGTGAATGTGTGAGACCTACATATGTAGAAATAGATACAGCACAAATACGAAGTAATTTACGAAAAATTAAAGATTGTTTGCCAGAATGGTGCACAAGTACGGCTGTGGTGAAAGCTAATGGATACGGTCATGGCAGTGTTATGGTAGGACGTATTGCCGTAGAGGAAGGCTATGAATCGTTAGCCGTGGCGTTTCCTGAGGAGGCCATCCCATTGCGTGCCGCAGGGATTACAGTACCTATTTATCTATTGGGTTTGACCTTACCACAATCCTTTGATTTAGTTATAGAAGGGCATTCACGGCCTGCTATTTGTGAATCCACAGATTTAGAGGCCCTCAATGCATGTGCCCGTCGACATGAAACCATCGTGGAGTGTGCCATTGCTGTGGATACCGGGATGCACCGTATTGGTAGTAAACCAAAAGATGTATTGGCATTTTTGGAACGAGTAGAATCGTTTGATTATTTGCATGTGGATGGATTTTTTACACACCTGGCCAATGGCGATGCGGCAGATCAAACCCATGCTAATCAACAAGTACAACAATTTCGAGATGTGGTGGAATTAATTCGTGCCCATCGTACTGAGGACTATCGCTTTTCTTTGGCAAATAGTGCAGGATTATTGGCGGTGAAAGATAGCTTATTTAATGATGCTCGGCCAGGGATTATCCAATATGGTATTATGCCTTCTATGGATGTGCCGAATCGGTTGGGATTGAAACCTGCGTTGAGCTTATATAGTAAGGTGGTACATGTACAACATTTACCGAAAGGATCTTCTATTGGATATGGTAGCACGTATACAACTATGGGTGATGAAACGATTGCTACCATTCCTGTTGGCTATGCTGATGGATATCCTAGGACTTTATCTAATAAGGGGTCCGTCCTCATTCATGGCACACGTTGTCCGATTGTAGGACGTATCTGTATGGACCAATTTATGGTGAAGGTGCCAGATCATATTACCGTTGCGCCTGGAGATGCGGTTGTCCTATTAGGGAAACAAGGTCAAGAAAGTATTACTGCCCTCGAGTTGGCCTATTTAGTGGGGACAATTCCCTATGAAATATTCTGTAATTTTTCAGAACGAGTACCACGGCATTATATCTAACGGGCATCGGTAAAGGAAGCGAATGAACAACTCGTATTTGTGTAGTTACATATATGGTAAAGTAAACTGTGAATGATATGCCTATTTATATGCATAAAAAATGCTCTACTTAGTTTATCTTCGAGAAGGAGATACTAGGTAGAGCATTCTTATTACAGTTTGTCTCTGTACTATACGTGTTGTAGGCTATATGGATATTCTTATTTATTGGCTTTCATAAATAGGAGAGCTAAATAAGGAGCGAGCCGCATTTTCGATATATAAAGCTGTATTGGATTGGTTCATTGTGTATAAATGAATGCCAGATACGCCTTCTGTGACAAGGTCAACAATTTGGTTTAACGCGTATGCAAGTCCAGCGTCGCGAAGTGCGATAGGATCGTGCTCGTATTTGTCCAAAATGGATTTGAATTTACGCGGAATTGCCGTTGCATTGCTAGTTAATAAACGCAAAGCTTGGTTGCGGTTGATGATGGGCATAACCCCTGCAAGGATTGGTACATCGATGCCGGCTAAGGCACATTTTTCTTGGAAGTCATAGAACACATTGTTATCTAAGAAGAATTGTGTGACTAATAATTCGCAACCAGCATCTACTTTTTCTTTCAAAAATTTAATGTCTTGTAATTGACTTGGTGAATCTGGATGCACCTCAGGATAACAAGCACCAGAAATCTGGAAATGAGGCGCATATTCTTTGACAAAACGCACCAATTCGGAAGCATATTTGAAATCACCTACTGGTGGTAGCTCTTCTAAAATATCACCACGAAGTGCTAATAATTTGTGAATGCCTAGTTGATCTAGTTGATCGATAATGGAGCGTACTTGCTCCTTAGATAAATACACAGCTGGCAAATGGGCCTTTGTAGGAATATGCAAGGTGTTTTGTACATAATTGGATAACTTTATGGTTGTTTCTTCGATATTGCGTTGTTTATTACTGCAAGTAACAGAAATGAACTCTGGTTTTAGATTTTTCAGTTCGTCTAGGACAGTAATTATTTTTTCATCGCCTACTTGTGTATTGGGCGGGAATATTTCATAGGATAATGTAGGTCGTTTTGGTTGTATAGTTTCGCTCATGGCTAGTTTCCTTTCTAATTATCAAACATGGTCTTATGATACCAATTTTTAACGATATAGACCAATTCATAATATATATAGTATGTCATAGGTAAAAACTATAAAACATATGATGAAAATTAGAATTTAGGAGTATTCATACTAAATTAGTATAGAAAAAAGGGGAATTGTATGCTATATGTATTGGAACTTTGCTTGAAAATCTATATAATAGAAGTGTTCGGAATGCGAAACATACCAATAGGTTATAGGATATGTTGTATACTCTGAAATAGTAGAGGCACGCCATTCTCACACTATGTAGGTAAAAGAAGCAAAGAAGATAGGATTGTCCGCTACGGTTCTTTTAGGTGTAGAAGGCCTGTCATTGAATACGATGATAGTGATTGTGCATGTTGCGCAAGAAAGGAGATTATAATGAGTCAATTACTCGAAGAAATTGAATCCTTGCGAGGATCCATGAAAACATTGAATGATTTTTTCTTCGACCATCCAGAATTAGGGAATGAAGAATTTTTAGCCCATGGTAAATTGACCGATCTGTTAGAACGGGAAGGGTTTACTGTGGACCGTGAAGTGAGTGGCCTAAAAACGGCCTTCCGTGCAGTCTACCATGTACAGGGAGGGGGTCCTAAGATAGGGCTACTCTGTGAATATGATGCCTTGGAAGGATTAGGTCATGCCTGCGGGCATAATTTGCAAGGGCCATCGATTTGTGCCGCAGCGATTGGTTTACGCCGTACGTTGCAAGTACCAGCTACATTAGTGGTTTATGGAACGCCGGCAGAGGAAACCGCATCTGGTAAATTGGTGATGGCAAAAGAAGGCGTATTTGACGATTTAGATGTGGCTTTCATGATGCACGGTAGTGATTCTACAACGGTGGATGGCAAGTCCTTGGCGCTTAATTTAGTAAATATTAAGTTCCATGGCAAATCTGCTCATGCAGCGATTGCTCCTGAAAAAGGAATTAGTGCTCTCGATGCCGTGTTGTTATTTTTTAATGGTATGGAATACCTTCGTGAGCATGTACCTACAGAAGTGCGCATGCATGGTATTATTACCGATGGTGGTAAGGCTGCCAACATCGTGCCTGACTATGCCTGCACGCAGTGGTATATTCGTTCCTCCAGCCGCATTCGCTTAGATGAAGTGGTGGCGCGCGTGAAACAAGTGGCGCAAGGGGCGGCTTTGCAAGTAGGAGCCACTATGGAATGGGACGAAGTGAAAGCCTATGATAATAAGGTGAATGTCCAAAGTCTGAACGATTTGCTGTTAAAGAATGCGGAATTAGTAGGAGCGCCAGATATTTCAGAACCACGGAAAGTGACGGGATCTACAGATTTTTCTAGCGTTACCTTCCGCGTACCAGGTGCTTGTTTACGAGTTAAATTTGTAGGCAGAGGGGTGACGAGTCATTCGCAAGAATGGTTAGATAACGGCAAAACGCAATTGGCAGAGGATGCGATTATGTACGGTGCTAAAGGCATTGCTGTAACGGTAGAGGAAATTCTCACCACACCAGGTTTGTTGGAGCAGATTCAAGAGGACTTTCAACAGTCCAAAGCAAATTATTAATAAGCCTATATTAGATAGGTAAAGGAGAAGTACTTATGAATTTATTACTGTGCGCTATAATTATTTTAGGCGCAGGCACATTGGTGATTAAAAAGTTTAAAGCACAAACAGTATTGCTGTTAGGTGGCTTAATTATGATGTTAGGGGCGTACTTCCTTGGCTATACAACGGAGTTTGTAGATGCGAAAAAAGGTACAGGTATGATGTTTTTTGATGCCTTTGAGTGGATTAATAATACCACTGCAAAAGATGCAGCAGGACTAGGATTAATGATTATGACTTGTACTGGTTTTGCGAAATATATGGATCATATCGGCGCTAGCTCTCGCTTGGTTACAACTGCGATTAAACCTTTGCAAGCGATGAAAGCTCCGTACTTGGTATTATCGTTAACATTCTTATTAAATATGTTCATGTCCTTGGTAATCCCAAGTGCATCTGGTCTGGCTATGTTGATGATGGTCACAATCTTCCCTATTTTGGTGCGTTTAGGCGTAAGCCCAGTGGGAGCAGCGGCAGCCGTTGCGACAGGGCATTTATTGGATATTGGACCAGCCTCTGCTACTAGCTTATTAGTATCCAAAACAGTAGGCCTTGGAGTAGAAGAATACTTTGTAGGGTATCAATTGAAAGTGTATATTATCTGTGGTATCGTGACGGCGATTGCTCATTACATTTGGCAACAATATATGGATAAAAAATCCGGCCATGTTCCTTCCGAAGCTGTACATACAGAACCACAAGAAGAAGTAGCAGTAGGACCTCTTGTGTACTTAGTATTGCCATTCTTGCCACTAGTATTTATGCTAGGGTTCAGTAAATATGGAATTGCAGGCATTAAGATGAACGTAAACTTGGCTATGTTCTTGAGCTTGTTCATTTCCATGGTATTTGAAATGATTCGTTTGCGTGACTTCCGTAAAGTTGCTGCATCCATTCAAACATTCTTCAAAGGTATGGGGGATCAATTTACCAATACAGTAACTTTGATTGTAGCAGGGGAAACCTTTGCATTCGGTTTGACATCCTTAGGAGTTGTCAATGAGTTTGTAGCATTTATTAAAACCTTCTCTATCCAAGCTGATATGGTAGGTGTTATTGTATCTGTTATTATTTTATCATTAGGCATTGTTATGGGCTCTGGAGTAGCGCCTATGTTTGCATTCTCTCCATTAGTGCCAAACTTTGCCAAAGAATTGGGCGGTAATGCGATTACTATGTTACTAGGTATGCAAAATGCAGCCTCTGTAGGTCGTCTGTTGAGTCCTATTAGTGCAGTTATGATTGCCGTAGCTGGGGTGGCGAATATTTCTAGTTTTGATCTAGTAAAACGAACTGCCGTACCAGTATTCATTACTTTTATCACATCTACGATTTGTATTTTAATATTCCATTAATGGATAAAAATAGCATACAATACAGGTTTGATATAATTCCTATGTAATTAGATAGAAATTAGATGTTGACGATATATAGTCTTTTGTGTATGATATTTGTACAAGATGTATACTCCAGTGGCGTATACTATGTGAAATCGTTAACAACATGAAGTACCTAACGTGTGAGTATTCGTATTTTACGCGTTAGGTTTTTCATTCCTATGAAAGCAATGTACTTCATGATACATATAGAAAAGGTACATACCAATGAGAATACAACAATTACAATATTTAGAAAAAATTGCAGAAAAAGGATCTATTAACGAAGCCGCTAAGGAATTATATTTATCCCAACCTAGTTTGTCTAATGCGGTGAAAGAATTAGAACACGAAATGGGTGTTCAACTATTGCTCCGTACTAAGTCAGGGGTAACCTTAACCCATGATGGGCGCGAATTTATGATTTATGCTCGACAAGTGCTGGACCAAATACAACTATTAGAAGAACGCTATAAATCGAATACAAAGCGGAAAGAACACTTCTTTATTTCAGCACAACACTATGCCTTTGTGGTGCATGCCTTTGTAGAGCTCATAAAAAGTGTGGATACTGATGAATATCAATTTGGCTTGCGAGAAACAGAAACGCAAAATATTTTTGAAGATTTGGCAACGTTTAAAAGTGAACTCGGTATTTTGTATTTAAATAATTTTAATCGCCAAGTGATGGAGAAGCTGTTTAAAGAGTATAAGCTCACTTTTTATCCTTTGTTCGAAGCGGAGCCCCATGTATTTTTGTGCCGAGAGCATCCGTTGGCGAACCAAGATAAAGTTACATTGGAAGACTTAGAGGAGTTCCCGTATTTGTGCTATGACCAAGGGGAAGATAATTCCTTTTATTTTTCAGAGGAAATTTTGAGTACCTTGGACAGAAAAATGACAATCAAAGTATCTGACCGTGCCACTATTTTTAACTTAATGGTAGGTTTAAATGGATATACTATTAGCTCTGGTATTTTGAGCCGTGAGTTGAATGATGATAAAATCATCGCCATTCCTCTAGATGTAGAAGATACGATGACTATGGGGTATTTAATGCCTCATTTATTGGAGCCCAGTGCCATCGCAAAAAAATATTTAACATTGTTGAAAGAACATATTCGCAATTATGGTTTTGAAGTCATAGAGTGGAAAAAGAAATAACTTTTTGGAATAGAATATAATTGATAGGGGGCTGTAACAAAATAGCCCACAAATAAAATAGAGGAAAGTTGATCAAAAAGCATCAACTTTCCTCTATTTTTTATATTTTTAATAGGCAAAAGGGGCCCGAAGGACC
>CAUQUX010000034.1:0-10115 GCA_963521235.1 uncultured Veillonella sp.
GGCGCAGGGATTCCTGGGTTCATTAGTTTTGGGATAGGAAATCCAGCTGGTGAAGTGGTGCCAGTAGCGGAAATTCAATCTGCCTTTGACCACATTGTACATACGAATCCATTGGAAATTTTACAATATGGTCCTATGCAAGGAGATGCGAAGTTAGCAGAGCAAACCTTGCATCGTTTGGTACATGTGCATCACATGCCTACAGAAAACCAACAGTTGTTATTGTCCATTGGGGCAGGCCAAGATTTAGGCTTAGTACCTCGTACAGTGTGTGATGCTGGCGATGAAGTGTACATGGATGCCTATACTTTCACCAGTGCGATTAATGCGGTGCGTAGTGTGGGAGCCAAAGCGGTAGGCATTGCTACCGATGGGGATGGTATGATTCCAGAAGCTTTGGAAGAAGCGGCAAAATCTGGAAAAGGTAAATATATCTATCTGATTCCTAACTTTCAAAACCCTACAGGTATTACTATGTCTTTAGAACGAAGAAAAGCCATTTATGAAATTGCGAAAGCTTACGATTTGTTCATTTACGAAGATGATCCGTATGGTGAAATTCGTTTCGGTGGTGAACGAGTGCCTACATTCAAAGAAATGGATAGGGATAATCGTGTGCTCTATGCAGGATCTTATTCTAAAACAATTTCTGCAGGATTGCGAGTGGGATTCTTATATGGTCCAAGTGAAGTAATTCAAGCCATCCAAGTGATGAAGAATAATTGTGATGGTCAAATGCCGCTAGTCACACAACGTGTAGTGAGTCATTTGTTAGAACACATCGATTATGATGAGCAAATCCAAAAGGTATGTAAGGTGTATCAAGAAAAATGCCATGTTATGTTAGATACATTTCGTCAATACGGTAGCTCTAAAGTACATCTAACAGAACCTACGGGAGGAATGTTTATATGGATGACCTTGCCTGACCATGTGGACTGTGATGCATTCTTTGAGGATGCCATTGCACGTAAGGTGGGCATTGTGAAAAGTGGAGCTTTTGCTGCTGATGGCGTTCCCTATGGACAACACTTCCGTTTAAGCTATACTGTGCCATCTCTTGAAGACATCCGTAAAGGGATGCAAATCATTGGAGAATTGACACGTGAGTATTGTGGGGAATAAAAAATAAGCTGTTGATTATTATATTGTAAGAGAAATAGTTTTATGATGCCATTCTATAGGAAAACCTAGCTTTTGATAGATGTCGTTTATAGATATAGACTGTAATTGAGGATGTAATTGAGTACATAATTCTAGAATTTTATTATGCAGTGCCACATATTCAGATTTACTTATAAAACATTGTAAAATTAAAAATACAGAATATACTGTATTTTGATAGTCTGATGGACTAATGCCATAATTAGGTTGTAAATGAGACCAAAATTTACAGGCGCTTTTACATTTAAAATTGAGTAAGCGATTAGTATGAGCACATACATTACGTATATCATTGATAGTTGCTATGAAAGATATTAGTATTTCTGGAGTTAGGGGATCAGTAATTGGTTTGGTATATTCATGGATAAATGTATATAAATCTTTAGCAATTGTACTTTGTAGAGATTTTCTTAGATTTGTAATAAAGTAACGCAAATCTCCGAAGTCAAGAAAATTTATTAATACCCAAAGGGGAACATCTTGATGCTGTGCAATATAGTGCACGATAGAGTTCCCCTTTTGTTTTTTGTGCTTTTGAATAATTTGTGAAAGCTTTGAAATGGTGGCAATAGATTCTAGTTTCCTATCTGGATTATAACAATTAATATCTAGATAGGCATATTTACTGTTTGTATATGTTTCAGAGAATCTATGAGAGACAATCGCTTTTAAATGAGTTTCCATACATAGTATCGCCTGAAATAATGCTCGTTTTACCTCATATTCAAAGGTATATAATTGGATGATTTCGTTGAGGTTTGTACCATTGGAAAACATATCATCTTTGCGAGGGAAAAAACAACCATAACCATTGATTAGATTGTAATAATTCTGTGTAAGTAGGTAGGATTTAGCTTGAGTTTTATCCTCTACTATCAAACCTCTATTAATTAACAAATCGAGCTGTTCTTCTATAGAAGTAAATGGTTTCAAAAAAATAACCTCCTCTATTATTATAATAGAGAAGGCTATTTTTCATACAGGTCCCCGGAGGGATTATTGCACTTATCTTATCTCTATTATAGAAAATAAAATATAAGGTGTCAATTATAATTTACTATTTTTTAGGCGTACGATTAAGCTACATATGAGATCAATATCTTCGTCTCTTATATCGTTTAATAAGTCTAATAAATGCTCTCGCTTGGTTTGTAACTGTTCTTGTTGAGTGCTAGTATTTGATATATCGTATGTTGAGGAACTTTCATTGATATTAACCTGGCATTGCTCTAAGAGTGTATTGGTAGTATTATAAGTACTAGTTTCATGCATACAGGTCCTAGGTAGCGACACGAACTCGTGAGTATCTAATTGATTAAGTAAAGTAGTAATTGGAATCTGAAGGACTTCTGATACTTTTTTAATAACATTTATGGAAGGTGATATTGGTTTACCAGATTGCGTATTTTCTCCTTTTTCTAGCAAAGAGATATATTGTTTAGAAACCCCGATTTTGTCGGCTAGACTCTGTTGTGATAAAGTATTCTTTTTTCTATAGGCTTTTAAAAGTTCACTTAATTTCATGCATAACCCCTTGCTATAAAATTTGAGAAGATAATTTAACTAAAGTGTATCATCATGTAACAAATGTGTCAAACATATTTGACAATTAATTGTAAAAAAATATAATTTAAGTAAAAGTTGTCTAGTATAATTGCTTTTAGGGTATATTTATAGTAGTTCTGTTTACAATATAAGAAAAATAGTCAGTAGTAACAATAGTAATCTATTACCCTATATTGAAAAAAATAGTTATATTTTTACAAAATTTTTATATCCTATGATATAATAGGAATATACCTATAGATATATAGGATATACCATGCATTCACAGATGTGAATAGCATTATTTATATTGGTAGAGAAAGTTCTTAGGACTTTCAGTCATATAGAAAGAAGGTTTATGATGGCATGTGGAGATAATGGTGGTTGCAGCGGTTGCGCTTCCTCTAGCGGATGCGGCACACAACAACCAGTAGATTTAACAATAAAAACAAATGATAGAAGTCATGTGAAAAAGGTAATCGGCATTGTATCCGGCAAGGGCGGTGTTGGTAAATCTTTGGTCACAAGTTTGATGGCAGTGAGTCAATCTCGTAAAGGTAAATCTGTAGGGATTCTTGATGGAGATATTACAGGTCCATCCATTCCAAAAGTATTTGGTTTGAAAGACAAAGTACGTAGCGATGATGGAAAACTCATGTATCCTATTGTGTCTAAAAACGGCGTAAAGGTTATGTCCGTGAACTTGCTATTAGATGATGAATCGGATCCAGTCCTTTGGAGAGGTCCTGTAGTAGGTAATGTAGTAAAGCAATTCTTCTCCGATACAGTATGGGGCGATGTAGATTACTTGTTCGTGGATATGCCTCCAGGAACAGGAGACGTAGCCATGACAGTGTTCCAATCCTTACCATTGGACGGTATTATCGTGGTTACATCCCCTCAAGATTTAGTATCTATGATTGTGGAAAAAGCTGTAAAAATGGCAGATATGATGCAAGTACCTATTATTGGTGTGGTGGAAAACTTTGCTTATTTCCATTGCCCAGATAATGGAAAAGATTATAAAATCTTTGGTGAAAGTCACATTGATGAAGTGTTGAAAAAATATAATTTATTGTTACTCGGTCGATTACCAATTGATCCAAAAGTAGCAGAGTTGTGTGACGCTGGAGAGATTGAAACTATAACAACAACAAATTTAGAATCAGTAGGCTTACCAGAGTAAGCATGGACAATACCATAGTGTACATTGTACCTATGGTATTTTTCATAGGAGGAACTATGTGTGAACAAAACGAAGTAACAGCTATGTATGCTGATTTTTTTGATTATATTGAAAGCTCCACCTCACCGTATCATACGGTGGAGGAGTCCTATCGTCGATTAGAAGAACAAGGGTTTACACCCTTGTCCATGGATGAAGAATGGGATTTGACTGCAGGGGATTATGTCATCGATGTATATGGTACGACCTTAGTGGCATTCCATATTGGGGAGCATCCTAGAGAGACATTACGGATTGCCTCTGCTCATACGGATTTTCCAGGATTCCGGGTGAAACCCAATGCGATGATAACAGACAAAGGATACGGAAAACTTAATGTAGAAAGCTATGGTGGTCTGATTCAATATACGTGGTTCGATCGACCTCTATCTCTGGCTGGTGTAGTCGTTGCCAAAGGGAAAGACTCCTTAGAGTTAGATATACATTATGTCGACTTTGCTCGACCAGTGGCGACAATCCCTAGCTTAGCCATCCATATGAATCGACAAGTGAATGAAAAGGCTGTGTTTAATAAGCAAAAAGAAATGTTACCACTCATTCTAATGCGTGGATTAGGGACTGACTATGAAGACGATAGTACGTTGCTGAAATCTCTTTTAGCAGAAGACATCGGCTGTGAGGCAAAGGATATCCTATCCTATGAGTTGACTGTATATAATGCGGATTCTGTGGAAACCGTTGGGTTTGATGCGGAATATATTAGTGCTCCACGGTTGGATAATCTTACATCCTGTTATGCTTGTTTACAAGGAATTGTAAGTGCCAAAGAACAACAGGCTACAGGAATTCGTATGGCATTCCTATTTGACCACGAAGAGGTGGGAAGTCGTACAAAACAAGGAGGCGCCTCTTTATTACTACCAAATGTAGTGCGCCGTGTATACCGTGCCTTGGGACTTTCAGAAGAAGCCTGTGAAGCGGATATTGCGAAAGGGTTCATGATTTCTTCTGATGTGGCTCATGGATATCATCCTAATTATGGAGAGAAAAATGATGTAACGAATTATCCTACTTTAAATGGTGGTGTCGTTTTAAAAATAGCAAGTTCTCAATCCTATGCAGGAGATGCTATTGCGCAAGCCGTTGTGACAGATTTATGTGAGACCTATGGTATTAAGTACCAAATCTATGTGAATCGTTCGGATATTTCAGGAGGATCGACAGTAGGTTCTATTTCGTCAGCACAATTAGTAATGCGAACCATGGATGTAGGTTTACCACTGTTAGCCATGCATTCCGCACGAGAACTGATGGGTACCTATGATCAAATGGAATTAAATCGGTTATTAACAGTATTTTTAGGGGAGGCATAACATGGTTTCTATGATGGCTATTTTTGTGGCATTAGTATTGAATCGGATTTCAACGCCCTTTCAACGTATTTTCTATGAACAATCTACAGTGAAAGAACAACAAAAAGAAGAATTGTCACGAGCTCTACAAGTATTGGGGATGATGGTGGTTGCTATCTATGGAGTCACTGGTGATTTTACTATTTTGGGAATGACAGGTGTCACGATTGTACAAATTATTTGTGGAATCGCATTGGGGTTGGCAGTTGCACAACTGCTAGAAGTTGTATCCGTCTCTCATTTGCGTCCTATTTTAGAGGGACAAACGGTGCCTACCAATGTATATGATCGTTGGATTTGGGACACGATTTTTATCGTAGGTGTCCTATCTACCTATACTCGGTTTACAGTACATTTTGGGTATCTCATTCTTGCGTGGCTTTTATATACGGTGATTCCTTATGCGGTGACTCGTTATAACATGAGTCGTGGAATTTCTTATTCCATAGGGATGAAAGCCTATAAATGGGGCACAATTATTTGGATTTTTGCAGCAGTGATTCATTTGTTTGTATTATGATTCTCAATGAGAACGTGATATAATGAGTGAGCATTATGGCATTATGTTATATATTTAAAACAATGGTTAGAACTAGTGTGCTAGGGAGACCATTGCATGGTTAGTAGCTAGAAAAGAGGTATTATGAACTTAGATGCAGTCTATTCAGGCTTTCGCGTAGAGCGCATAGAGTCTGTACAAGAAGTGAATGGCACAGCGTATATGTTGAAACATGAGCAATCGGGGGCACGCTTATTATATATTGATACAGAAGATTCGAATAAAGTATTCCATGTAGCATTCCGTACGCCTCCACATGATAGCACAGGGGTTGCGCATATTTTAGAGCATTCCGTATTATGTGGTTCCCGTAAATTCCCTTTGAAAGAGCCATTTGTTGAACTTGTAAAAGGTTCTTTGAATACGTTCTTAAATGCTATGACATATTCTGACAAAACTGTATATCCAGTGGCAAGTAAAAACGATACGGACTTTCGCAATTTGATGGATGTGTATTTAGATGCTGTATTCTATCCTCGAGTGGCTAAGGATCCGATGATTGTAATGCAAGAAGGATGGCATTATGAATTGGAATCCCCAGAAGATCCATTGACCTATAAAGGGGTTGTGTATAATGAGATGAAAGGGGTTTACTCCTCACCAGACTCTCAATTAGATCATCATAAGATGAAATTGTTATATCCAGATACTACCTATGGACATGATTCTGGTGGATATCCGGATAACATTACAGATTTGACTTACGAAAACTTCAAAGCATTTTATGAGTCCTATTACCATCCGTCCAATAGTTATATCTATCTCTACGGGGATATGAACATTGAAGAAACATTGGCGTTCATTGATAAGGAATATTTGTCAAACTTCCATGCCATTGAAGTAGATTCTAGTATTGCTATGCAAGAGCCTTTATCTAAACCAGTGGTGGCATCGTTCCCATATGGTATCGGCAATGATGAAAATGACAAAGGTAAAGCAATCCATTCCTTGACCTATGTATTCCCTGAAATGACATTTACTCAAAGTTTAGCCTTTGAAGTGTTAACACATGCTTTATTTACATCTGGTTCTGCGCCATTGAAAGAAGCTTTGGTGAAAGCGAATATTGGCAGTGATGTGAGCGGTTCCTACATGGATGGCATTCGTCAACCATTACTTGAAATTAGTGTCACTGGTTCTGAAATTGACAAACAAGCACAATTACAAGAAGTAGTGGAAACTACATTACGCCAATTAGTAGATACAGGGTTAGATAAGGAGTTATTAGAAGCCTCCTTAAATCGTATTGAGTTCATTTTGCGTGAAGCCGATTTTGGAGGACGTCCAATTGGACTTGCTTACGGCTTACGAGTGATGGATAATTGGCTCTATGACGAAGATCCTATCGAACTATTACAGTATGAACCTGTATTGAAAGCACTCCGTGAAGGATTATCTACTGATTTCTATGAAAACTTATTGCGTATCTATATTTTAGATAACACGCATAAAGGTTTGGTTTCCTTGTATCCAGAAAAAGGATTACAAGAGAAGAAGGAACTAGAAGATAAAGAAAAATTAGCGGCTATTAAAGCAACAATGACGCAAGAAGATATTGCTCATATTATTGACCAAACAGCAAAGTTAAAAGAAATGCAACAAGCTGTGGATTCTGAAGAGGCCTTAGCGACCATACCTTTATTAGAATTATCCGATATTTCACCAGTAGTAGAAGTGACTCCACGTCGTGAAATCGATTATAAGGGTATCCGTGTACATCACATTGATGTGCCTGCTCGTGGTATTAACTACGTAGGATTGTACTTTAATATGGAATCCTTACAAGAAGATGAGTTATTTTATGCAGAATTATTATCTGATGTGTTAGGACGTTTAGATACAGAGCATTTTACCTATGCAGAGGTAGCAAAAGAAATTAATCTACATTTAGGTGGCTATACCATGGATGTGTTGCCAGTCTCTATCCATAATGAACGTGATGCATTTGTACCATTAGCAGTAGTTCGTAGTAAAGCGTTAGCATCTAATATAACTCATTTAACATCTCTTCTTGGAGAAATTATAGGACGCACGAAGTTTGACAACCAAGAACGTCTTGTCGAATTATTAAAAGAAGGAAAAGCCATCTGGGATACAGAAGCATTCCGTCGTGGTAATACCATTGTCACTAACTTGCTTATGGCGAAAGTATCGAAAATTGGTAAATTTAGAGACCAAGATACATTAGGCTATTTCCGCCGTTTAGTAGAAGTCTTAGACAATGAAACATTACTAGCTGGTGTGACAGAACAATTGATGAAAGTACAACAACGTTTGTTCCGTAAAGATAATTTGGAAGTATCTTTTGTAGGTACTGCTGAAGAGCTAGACAACTTCTTAGCACATCTAGATGATATCACCGGTGTGTTAAGTGATGATAGTTGGGAAGCACAGTTAGAAATGACTCAATCCTATGTGAATGAAGGTTTAGCTACATCTGGTAAGGTGCAATATGTGGCAAAAGGTGGTAACTTCCGTGATTATGGTGGTACACATACAGGTACCATGAGCGTATTAGAAACTATGTTGCGATACGATTACTTGTGGAATTTAATTCGTGTACAAGGTGGAGCCTATGGAGCGTTTGCTAATTTCCATAATAATGGCAATATGGTATTCTGTTCCTACCGGGATCCAAACTTAGAAAATACATTACAAGTGTATGATGGATTACCAACCTATTTGCGTGAATTAGATTTATCTCCGCGGGAAATGCGTAAATACATCATTGGTACTATGAGTGGATTGGATGTATCTAATACACCATTCTTACAAGGGGCTCGAGCCATGAGCCTATACTTTGGTAACACCAATGAAGCAAATATGACTACTTTCCGTCAACAAGTATTAAACACAACAGTGGAAGACTTACGTGGATTAGCAGATGTCATTGAAAAAGTACTACAAGATAACCATATCGTAGTCATGGGTAGCGAACAGCGTATCAAAGAAGCAGAACAGCTTTTTGACAAAGTGAGCAACCTAGTACAATAATTTTATAAGAATACAGTAAAAGCCATACCTTATCTGGGAAACCAGAAGAAGGTATGGCTTTTGTGAGTTTAGTTCTTATAATGTAATTTACAAGATATAATTTCAATGTAATCAGGTTGAACGCGATATACTATTCTATGTTCATCCGTAATTCTTCGGCTCCAACATCCAGACAACTCGAACTTAAGTGGTTCTGGTTTGCCGATTCCGCTATAGGGTGTACGTTGAATATCACGGATTAATTGATTGATTCTTTTTAATATCTTTTTGTCTGTTTCTTGCCAATATAAATAATCTTTCCATGCTGAATCGAACCATATTAGCTTCATAGGCTTATTCCTCGATTAATGCATGTTCAACACCTAATCCCGCATCTAGTGCAGCAATTCCATCTCGAATGTGTTGCAGGTTTTCTTTAGAGTAAAATGGATCAATACTTACTTCAAAAGGAATACGTCGCTCACGGCTAAGTTTACGTAAATAGATATGAATAGCTGAAGAAATAGTTAAACCAAGTTCACTACATACAAAATCAACATCTTTTTTTAGTTCATCGTCAATCCTTAAGTTTAATTGTGCCATAATACACCTCCTTATGATTCTATTATACATCTACTTGTAGAAGATGTACATATGATGTATGGTCATTGTAAATATAAAGTATGCATATTGATGCATAAAATTATAGGATATTAAAACTTGTATACTTAATATAGGATTAATAGATATAATATCCATCAATATAATAAGGCCAACCAATGCTATTTATCGTATAGAGGAAAACCTTGTTACTAGAATCTACAATGGAGCTGTTTCCTCTCATTGTATTGGTGTAATATCGCCACATATCTGTTTTATACTTGACGAAGTTCCATGTTAAGACTTCTTTTACTCTACCATTTTGTACGCGTTTTACAGATACAGATATCCAAGGGCCATTTTGCGATTTGCCATAAGAAATTGTGTCATCCATAATATAAGTATCTAGGTTTTCGTATCGATCGTAGCTTACCCAAATATCAGTCGCATTTACGGGTGTTTGCATAAAGAAAAATAAGAACAGAGCAAAGCAAGAAGAAACTAAAGCGATAGTCATTCGTTTCATTAGAAGACTCCTTTCGATTTAATACAGATATCAACTTTAAAATTGTATTTATTGTTTATTCTAACATAGGTAGCAACAGATATGAATGGTATATAATAAAAGGCTCTTTGTCAAATGTGGGGGCTACTCATATAAAAAGTTCTTAGCGCT
>CAUQUX010000035.1:0-10063 GCA_963521235.1 uncultured Veillonella sp.
GTTATGTTAGGTGCTGGTGCTATTGGTTTCGGTTTAGGTGCTACACCAAATGCTTTAGTAAACATGTTGTCCTTGGCTTCTAAATACGGCCCATCTCCAAAAGCATGGTTAGTCGTATCCTTAGTAGGTGCCTTCCTCATCGACTTTACAAATGCATTCTTAATCACATTTATGGCAAAATTAATTTAATTACTGCTCAAAAGACAGTCTTTGCTTGCAAGGACTGTCTTTTTTGTTTATGTATTTTCTTCATGCTTGTCATCTTTTTTCCGAACAAGTACTATGATATAATAAATCTTGTATTTATATTTTAATATGTGGAGGGACATAGTATGAATAACTTTTATAATGAAGCTAGACAATTTGCAGAAAAATTTATCGATCCAATTGCTAAAGAAATTGATGAACAAGAACGCTTCCCTGAAGAAGTATTTAAAGAATTAGGAAAAGCTGGATATTTCAAATTGATGATTCCTACAGAGTTAGGTGGCTTAGGAAAAACAATGAAAGAACATGCGGAAGCATGCCGCGCTTTTGCTAAATCTAGTGCGACCGTTGCTTTATGCTATATGATGCATAATGTAGCTTTGAACTGTATCCTTTCCTATGCAGATGATACCCTAAAATCCAGAATTTGCAAGGATATTGTAGAGAATGAAACATTTATGGCTCTAGCTTACAGTGAATTGGGTACGGGCACTCATTTCTACATTTCTGATGTAAAAACTGCTTTCAAAGATACGTCTGTTGTATTCAACGGCCTAAAAAGCATGGTTACCTCTGCGGAATATGCTTCTTATTACTTAGTTCTCACTCCTTCCGACGTAGAAGGTGGCATTGATAACTGGGTATTCCCATTGGGTACTCCTGGCTTAGATTTCAAACCATCCACATGGCATGGCCTTGGCATGCGTGGCAACGTATCTTGCCAAATGGAAATCAATGATGTGGAATTAGACAAAGGCTTACGTATTGGTACTGCTGGTTCCGGCGTAGACCAAGTATTCACGATCGTGGCAACGTACTTCATCACTGGTCTTGCGGCTGTGTACACTGGATTATGTGAAGCTATTTTAGCAGAAGCCATTGATCATACTACCAACAGAAAATACCCTGATGGCAAATCCCTCAGCGAAATTGAAACTGTACAAATTCACTTAGCAAAAATTTACAGCCAAACTAACTCTGCTATCCTTAGCACCAATGAAGCAGTTCGCAGCTTCTTAGCTAATGATGCTGACATGTTAGCTAAAATACTATCCGCTCGTATTGTTGCCAGTGAAACAGCTATTGAATTAGCTCGTTTAGGCATGCGTGTAGGCGGTGGTAAAGCCTATAACCGTGCAGGTAATATGGAACGTTATTTACGTGACTCCTTTGCTAGTCATATCATGGCTCCTAGCGTTGACGTATTAACAGTATGGTTAGGTAAAGCTATTACAGGACAACAACTTCCATAAGAAGCAATACACATAACAAGTAAAAGGGGAAACTAATACGTCCCCTTTTTACTTAATTCTCTAGTATCATTGACAATGAGGTATACATCTATGAACAAATTAAGAATTGGCGCTGTTATCTATAATCCAAAAGTAACTGTTATCTGGGGCATTATTGCGAAGTTTTTTGAAGATGAACAATTCCCTATCGAACCAGTGTATTACAAAGATTATAAAGCACAAGTAGATGGTTTATTAGCTGGCGAAATTGATGTGGCTTGGAACTCTCCATTAGCTTGGTTAGATACACATATTCGTACAAAAGGAACGGCTTTAGATGGTTCTATGCGTGATACTGACCAAAATCGTTGCTCTTATTTGGTGGTAAAAAATAATAGTGGCATTACTACTCTTGCGGATTTAAAAGGCAAAACCATTGGCTTTGGCGCTATCGACTCTCCACAAGCTCGTTTAATTCCAATTAACCATTTACATACTCATGGATTAGAGTTTGGTACCGATTATGTGGAAAAACGCTTTGATATCGGTGTAGGTCTTCATGGTGACCATGTAGGTGGCGAGTTAGATTCAGCTATGGCTTTAAAACATGGCGAAGTCGATGCTACTTGGATGTTAGATTTAAACTACAACACTTGGATTGGTGATGGTACATTAGATGAAAGCCAAGTGACAATCCTATCTAAAACTGACCATTTTGATCATTGTATTTTCTCTGGTCATCCAAACCTTGAAAAAGCTAAATTTGAAAAGTTCATTGAAGTACTTCACAAAATGGATTATAGCAACCCAGATCATAAAGAAATGATGGATATGGAAGGTCTTAAACAATGGGTATATGGCCGCACTACTGGCTTTAAACAAATTGGAGAGGCTAACGAATATTTACAATTCTTTACTGACTTTCACGGAGAATAATATGGATATTTCCTCCTTTATGATTTCACTGCTAGGTAGCATGCCTAGAAGCAAAGAACTACTAGGCGCTAAACGAAAGTTAATAAAAGGAACGATAGATGCCTCCACCTATGAAGAGTTACTGGATGCGGAAACAAAGTATATTGTGGAACTTCAAGAAAAAAATGATATCGATATCATTACCAACGGAGAACTGCGTCGTGATAATTATGTATCCTTCATCGCAGAACGTCTACATGGGGTTACCATGATGAGCATGGCAGATATGTTGGATTACATCGAAGATAAACAAGGTTTCGAACAGATTTTAGAGATCTTGGATGTACCTGCTATCAGTATTAAGAATGCTATTTGCACTGGAAAAATTACCTATCACAAGCCACTAGTAGCTGATGAAATGGTCGCCTTAAAAGAGATAACGAATCGAAAAGTAAAAGCTACTTTACCTGGTCCTTACTTAATGACCCGTTCTATGTGGTTACCCGCCTTATCTAGCAAGTTTTATGCGTCCAAAGAAGAACTAGGAAAAGATATTATCCAAGTATTGCAACAAGAAATTGATGCCTTAAGTGCTATCGGTGTAGATATCGTACAATTTGATGAGCCCGTATTAACAGAAGTTGTGTTTTCTGAAGGAAAAACTAGATCTTTCATGTGTGCTGCTCTGTCAGAGAAAAAAGATCCTACGGAAGAATTAGCCTTTGCTACACAACTCTTAGAGGCTATCGTTTCCTACGCTAAGAAAAAAGATATCTTAGTATCACTTCACGTCTGTCGTGGTAATTGGAGCCGTAATGAAAGTATTTTATTAAAAGGTCCTTACACACCTTTGGTGCCGCTCTTTGAAAGGGTATTACCTCATATTTTAACATTAGAATTTTCCACACCTAGAGCAGGAGAAATTTCTTCCTTGCTAAGTAGCACTAAACTACGAGAGCACTGTATCCTAGGTCTAGGTGTCATGAATCCTAGAACGGACGAAGTGGAATCCCTAGAGAGCATTGTAGATCGCGTGAAAGAAGTCCTTCAATTCTTGCCTAAGAACCGTGTATGGATCAATCCAGATTGCGGATTTGCTACCTTTGCCAATCGTCCAGTCAACAGTCTAGATACCATCGACAAAAAACTGGCTCGTCTTAAAGAAGCAAAAGATCTATTGAGGGCCACTTATGAATGATATCTATGAGTCCACTCATTACGACCTATCCTTACGCGGCGTATTGATGGATACTACGTTTAAGGTATACACAGCGAATGATGCCATACCAGTAACTAGTGATGTTAACTTTGATATTCAAGGTGATGCTAAGAGTAGTCTTAATTATTTTGCCTCCTCTATTATGGGTGGCATTGCCCACACCATCATCAACGAAGGAAAACGATCTCATCTTGACATAGAAGAATTAGAAGGTAAAATACACATTACCTTAGCAGAGCCCTTAACCATATTAGGTGTGAAAGGGTATGAGGCACCCCCTTCTATCAAAACATGTCATATCACCTATTATGTATATGCTGACACCGATGATGATACCCTCATTTCTTTTTGTCATGAAGCTTTACAAAAAAGTTATATCTATCACACCCTACAACGTACTATGGAGCTAACCATACAGTTTACGCCTTTAGTATAATCTAGTACACAAAAAGGACTATACCCATCTATTGGGTATAGTCCTTTTTTACATATATTATCCTTCTTGATCTAGCTCATACCAAGCGTTACCGATACGAGCAAATTCATCTAATGTAAATGTCTCACCACGACGTGATCCATCAATATTAGCTTTTGCCAAAATAGCTTCGATAGCTTCTTTGCTCAGTCCAGTGGTCTTCATTGTGTTGCTGAACGTCTTACGGCGTTGTGCAAAACCTGCTTTGACAGCACGGAAGAAATACGCTTCACTATGGACTTTTACAGGTGGTTCACTGCGCAATGGACAACAAATCACGGCACTAGTCACCTCAGGCGCCGGTAAAAACGCCTTAGGTGGCACATCCATGACAATATATGGGTCTGTGTAATATTGCACCGCCACCGATAAAGCGCCATACATTTTTGTACCTGGCTTAGCAATCATACGCTCTGCCACTTCTTTTTGCACCATTACCACTAATCGTTCAATCGGTAATTTAGATTCCAGCAAAGACATAATAATTGGTGTCGTAATATAGTATGGTAAGTTCGCTACTACCTTGAACGGTTTATGATCCATTAATTCTGGGATATTGACTTTTAAAACGTCCCCATGAATGATGCGTACATTATCGTATGCCTCTAAGGTCGTGTCTAAGACCTCTAACAAACGTCTATCTAGCTCTACAGAGGTCACATTAGCCCCACTTTGTGCCAAACCTTGCGTTAAGGTACCAATCCCAGGACCTACCTCTAACACTGCATCGCCTACTTCTAATTCCGCAGCCTGCACAATCTTATCCACCACAGTGCGCTTAATCAAAAAGTTTTGCCCTAATTTTTTACTCATTTGAATGCCAAAACGTTTACATATATAATGTACAACCTCTGGACTTGCAATGACTGATTCTATCATGTATTCTCCTACTGTATTTCTTCTTCTGAAAGTGCTTTAAAAAATGCGTCCCGACTAATTCCATAATGGTTCAAACGGTACAAAAACTGCTTCCCATTCCCATAGCCTATACCTAACTTAGCACCGATACGAGCCCTCATAGCGGCACTGCTAGGCCCTCCACTCAAATCATGTTGCACCAAGTCTTGCATGGTAAATAACTCTGAAGATTCCATAGATTCTATGTGGAGCACTTCTAAGGCCTTACGAATGGATTTAGGACTTGCCTGCTCAATCCCAATATCATCATTGGCATAAGCTTCCTCCCGTGGTACAAAAGCATGCTGCGCCAACGGGAATCGTTTCGTCAAAAATCGACGAATCCGTTCCCCTGCATAATCTGGATCCGTCAGAATAATAATCCCACGCTTTTCATAAGCATCCTTAATCCGACTGAGCACGGGCTTACGCAAATTAAACCCTTCCGTAGCAATACATTCCACCTCTAAGGCTTGTTGCACCCGTTGAATATCTGATTTTCCCTCAACCACCAAAACCTGTTTTAACATAAGCTCCTCCACAACATAGTATTCTATTATTATACCATACATCGAAACCTATGGCATACAATAACAAATATAACACACTAACAGCCAACTACATATAGCTCACAATTGCCAAATAACGCCGTCCCCCCTCCGAGACGAACGCAATTAGACGTAGTAGTCTATGGCGTTCCTCACCACTAAATTTTTAAAATATAGAAGAACACGGCATACACTACTTACATAAACACTTGCAACGCAACCATTAACTATCCTCATGAGGAACGCAGTTATGAGTAAAGCGTCTTGTGGCACTGTATCCTCATACATGTACATACAAAAGACCGCAATATACCTCCGAAGAAACTAGCAAACCACATATATTCCAAATTTGCCAAGTAACGCCCAACCCTCTCCGAGACGAACGCAATTAGACGTGGTAGTCTATGGCATTTTACTTTTAAAGTCTAAACATGCAGAAGAGCACGGCATGTTCCTGAACAAACATTACGTAGTACCGTTTGTGAAGGAATGTGCCGTGCTCTTCTATCAATATAAAGTTAAAAATAAAACGCCATAGATACATAGACTAAGAAGAGAGGATATATACATCTACTGTACGTCGTCCGAACTGCATGGCAGATCCATAATCTTCTAAGACTACGTCTATACGGTTCCCGACAATGTCACCACCTGTATCAGCAGCAATGGCTTCTCCATATCCAGGAATATAAACTTTCGTTCCTAATGGAATTACATTGGGATCCACTGCAACAACGCCATGACGTGCGCGTATACCCGTTGCTGTAATACCATCTCCACCACCATCTGTTGGTAAATAGGCAGTCGCTTCCATGGTAATGACTTCTTTCACTCGATGATACGAGCGTGATACTCCAATATCGCGTGTACCTGCTCGTACAACCTTAGGTTTCATTGGCGTAATTGTTTTCCGTTGAAGTTCTTTAGTATCTACGATCTCACCACGCTTGTAGTGAACTTCTTCTTCCACTTCATCAAGACCTGGCGCGCCTTCTTGTACTACTTCTTCCATCCCTTTTGGTAGCGTATCTACTCGTTCATACTGTACCGCTACCGGTACCTCCACTTGTCGTGTTTCTATTTGTTTCGTTTGAAATCCTTGATTCCACATAAAGCCTGAGACTGTAACAAAGACTATTAGTAACAGTGTGAGCATAAGCACTGCTTTTTGCTTTTGCTGTATAAATTGATTTGTCATCTATTACCTCCATGGTTGCTATTCTACCACAGGTGGATGGATAAGGTCAAACATACGCTCTCAAATGGCTTTGTAGAGCCATTTTTAAGCATAACTTCTCTAAAAATAGTACTATTGATCTTATGATAAGTCTACTGTATAAGGACATTTTATTTTGATTAATTAATTCATATATTATATTCAAATATTCTCATTTTGATAATTACAAAGCTATCTATAGTTTGTCTATATATCCTCGCTCCAACTTATGCACACCCTCAAGCCTGTGTATAACTATATCCACAGAAGTCATACAGCATACAATATTTTGAAACGGTAGAGCAGTATATTTTCAAAATAAAGCTTCCTTATTGATAATGCAAAATTGATATGATACGCATTTTAGGAATATCCCATTCCCCAAACTCATAGATTGTCCACATGTACCTCAAAAAAATTAGCCCTACTTTGCACGAATTGTGTAAGTTAGGGCAATTTTTCTACAGTTTCGACAATGGAACTACTATTTTAGTCAACTCTATAGAGTTCTTTTACTTGAGTATACCTTATATCATATGCTTGTATGGAAGTACGCTCTCCTAGAACTCTATCTCAACCTGTCTTCCAAGATTTATTTGGGTTGCTCAAGTTCTAGAATAGGTTCCCACCTCCCTAGATCGGATATGCTTTCAGATGACTTTATATCTTTTGGGTTCATAAAGGACATTTGTGCTGACACTTTATCTTCTTTAGCTATGACCTTACGATACGACCCATCCGCACGCATCACATGGGCTTTTTGATTATCCTGCAAATACATATCTAAGATTTGCTGCAATTCTTTCTGCAAATCTATATCTTCTACAGGAATCATTAATTCTACTCGATCATTTAGATTTCTTGGCATCCAATCAGCACTAGAAATATAGTAAGGGCTTTCACTATGATTTTTAAAGTATAAAATCCGATGATGTTCCAAGAAACGCCCTACGATAGAGCGCACTGTAATATGATCGCTAACCCCCTCAATACCTGGTCGGAGTGTACAAATGCCTCGAACGATTAAATCAATTTTAACACCCTTGCAAGATGCTTCATACAGCTTAGCAATGATTTCCTTATCCAATAAAGAGTTCATCTTCGCAATGATATGACCTTCTTTACCGTGCTCAACAGCGCGTATTTCCCCATCAATTAAATTCATCAAAGACAAACGCAAAGTCAAAGGGGCTACAATAAGATGGTGCCACTGCTGTGATTCTGCATATCCAGAGATGGTATTAAAGAATAGGGAACTATCATCTGCATAGGACTCTCGACAAGTCAATAAACCGCAGTCTGTATAATATTTTGCAGTCTTGCCATTATAATTCCCTGTAGCAAAATGCATATATCGGCGCAATACATCCCCTTCTTTACGGACTACCATAGTAATTTTGGAATGTGTCTTAAGCCCTCTCAGCCCATAAATAACATGACAGCCAGCTTTTTCCAAACGCCGTGCCATGATAATGTTATTTTCTTCATCAAAGCGGGCTTTCACTTCCATCAACACCGTAACTTGTTTGCCTAGTTCTGCTGCTTTCACCAAGGCTGCTACGATAGGAGAATCCCCACTGACACGATACAAGGTTTGCTTGATAGCCAATACATCAGGGTCTACAGCTGCTCTAGCTACAAACTCTTCCACCACGGAAAAAGAATCAAATGGATGGTGCAAGAGTCTATCTTTTTCTCGGATATAATCAAAGATAGCTGAAGTCCCTCGCTCTGTCACGCAAGGAAGTTCTCGACGTGTAAACGCAGGATATCGTAAATGGTCGTAGCCAGGTAAATTACAAAACTCGCCAAAGGAGGCTACGTCTAAGATTCCTTCTGCTATATAAACGGCCTCTTTTTTTGCCTGCAATCCTTGCAAAACAAATTCCAATAACTGTGGATCGTAATGTTCACAGACTTCCACACGTACCACTTCACCACGACGACGTCGTCGAAGAGATTTTTCAATCTCCCGCAGTAAATCCGTTGCTTCTTCTTCGATGTCTAAATCCGCATCACGTGTGACACGGAAGGTGGTAAAAGAATCGATATGATGACCTACGAAGAAATCTTCACAATAATAGTTAATGACATCTTCTAGCATAACGAAGTGACGATGCACATCATTCGGTACTTCAATGATGCGATTCAATACAGAGGGAATCGGCAAGATTGCCATCTTCTCTTGGTCTTTATCATGGACGGGATGAATCTTCACTACTGAGTTTAATGTTTTATTCACCAAAAATGGAAAAGGATGACTCGCATCCACAGCCAGTGGCGTAACGACGGGAAAGATATGGGTACGAAAATATTGGTATAACCAGCGTAATTCACTTTCTTTCAAATCTTTTACTTTGACAAAGTGTAAACCTTCTTTTTGTAATCGTTTTAGAATATCGTGAAAATACATGTATTGCAAGGATACTAATTTTTTTGTAGCCTCACTGATGGCTTTTAATTGTGCTTTGGCATCCATATGGGCGGCATCGTATTTAATGATGTCACTCTGCTCTTGATGACGCAGCCCAGATACGCGAATCATAAAAAATTCATCTAAGTTAGAGCTACCAATGGTTAAAAATCGCAGTTTTTCCATCAGTGGATTGCTTCTGTCGATAGATTCTTGTAAGACTCGCTGGTTGAACTTCAGCCAAGATAATTCACGATTAAAATAATACTTGGGATTCTCAAAGTCTTTCATAGTATCACTCCTAACGAACTTTCCAATGTATCACTAATTCACGTTTAAATTCTTTCTTACACTGCTTTTTTAATTTTTCGATAGCCATCTCCATCATAGGAATATGGCTTGCTGTTTGCACCTCAACATGCATATCTATTTGTTTATCTGTAATATCGGTTTGCAAGGAACGTATGGTACGTTCATGACTTTCTTCAAAAGCTTCTGCTAAGGCTAAGGGAAAGGACAATTTTTGTATCATCTCTCGATCCCCTTCTTTTAGTATGGAGAGATACGGAGACTGTTTAATAAATTTACTGTTTGCTCCATGGGAGTAGGAGGCAATAAAAGCACTGAGTAATTGTTCCCGATGAGACAATCCATAGAGATTACTATTAATAATCATATATGCACTATGTCTTGCATGGCTGTAATAGTTAATTTGTTTTCCTAAATCATGGAGCAAAGAAGCTACTTTCAAGATTAATTTCAAGCGCTCTCCTTCTGGCATTAGCTCTTTCCATTGTTTATAAATCTGTTTTGCCAGCTTCGCAATGTATAGGGAGTGGTCCACATCGTGCGGAGTGAAAGAACGCAGTACATTCAAAGTAGAGTGGGTCACAATATCATCTACAATACCATTTTTTTGAAGGCATGGTAGTCCATACATC
>CAUQUX010000036.1:0-10039 GCA_963521235.1 uncultured Veillonella sp.
ATATCCGCAGTCGTGAATTTTTTGATGATTTAAACAGTGCCTTAGATGATTTGACATCTATGAATGTGCCTTATGAAATTGTGTTCATGGAAGCTAGCGATGATACTTTGATTCGTCGGTATAAGGAAACTCGTCGCAGCCATCCATTGGCGCCATCAGGTCGTATTAGTACAGGACTTTCACAAGAACGGGCACTCTTGGCGGATGTGCGTAGCAAGGCGGATCATATTATCGACACGACGAATATGAAAACATCAGCCTTGAAATCATTTATGCGTCGTACCTTCAGCCATGTGAAAGAGCAAAGTGATGGCATGGCAATCACGGTAGTGAGCTTTGGTTTTAAATTTGGTATGCCTATAGATGCAGATATGGTATGGGATGTACGATTCTTGCCGAATCCCTATTATATTCCAGAATATCGTCATAAATCAGGACGTGTACCGGTGGTGAAAGATTACATTCACTCTTTTGAAGTAACTGATGAATTTAAAAAACATTTTTTCAATACCTTAGACTTCCTTGTGCCTAATTATGAGCAAGAAGGTAAAAGTCAATTTATCGTAGCTGTAGGTTGTACTGGTGGTATGCACCGTAGTGTGGCCATGGCGGAAGCATTATATACGCATTTGAAAGAAAAAGGCTGTAATGTTTCAGTGGAACATCGTGATATGATGCGAAATCATGTAGAAGAAGATGTGAACCCACGTTCTAAATTAGACCTATAAAGAAAGGAGTTGGACGACTCAATCGTCTCTCAAGCCTATGAAATATAATAATTGGATGCGGTGGCTAGCGCCAGGCATTAATATTAAACGATGGCTCTTCTTGTTTTCAATAGGTACCATTTGGCTTGTGGTGGGCGTTCTTATGATGATGAATTATCAATGGTTTAGTAATTTTGAGGACATGTTCCTAGAATTTCTATTCCATTTGACGGGCTCCTATAACTATACAGTTATAGCAAGTCTGGGCTTTGCGGGGATCCTGGCAGGTGTATTGGCCATGCTATGGGGGATGCGCAAGTTAATTCAGACCATAGTGAATGCGATTTTGCCAAATACGGAAGATGGTGTGAGCGATTATATCTTTGAAAAGATTCGTTTAGGGCAAGGACCAAAAATCGTAGTTATTGGTGGTGGTACAGGATTGTCTATGCTATTGCGAGGGCTAAAAAATAAAACCACGAACTTAACCGCTATTGTTACAGTAGCAGACGATGGAGGTTCTTCTGGTCGTTTACGAGAAGACTTTCAAATGATTGCTCCTGGCGATTTGCGCAACTGTTTAGTGGCACTAGCGGAAAAAGAAGGCCTTATGGAAGAACTCTTTCAGTATCGATTTACGAAAGGGGCAGAATTGTCTGGACATAGTTTCGGCAATTTATTTTTAACCGCTATGACACAGGTATTACAGGATGATGTGGAAAAAGCCTTAGAAGCATCTAGTAAAATCTTGCGAGTTCGGGGACGTGTTATCCCGTCTTCTACAGAAGAAATCAAACTGATTGCTAAATTGACGGATGGTACCATTGTAGAAGGGGAAAGCAATATTCCTAATGGGGGTAAGCCAATTGCGAAGGTGTATACGGAACCACATAGACCATCTCCGGTAGGAGCGGTCTTACAAGCCATTGATGAAGCTGATGCCATCATTTTAGGCCCGGGCAGTTTGTATACGTCGGTGATGCCGAATCTGTTAATTGATAAAGTGGCGGATCATATTGCTAATGCTAAAGCGGCAAAAATTTATATTTGCAATGTTATGACGCAGCCTGGTGAGACTGATGGATACACAGTATCAGATCATGTGAAAGCTATTGAAGCCCACAGTGAAAGGGGTATTATAGATACAGTATTGGTGAATGACAATCGAATCCAAGATGCCACACTAGAGCATTACAAACAGGCAGGACAAGAGCCAGTGGAAGTCGATATGGACGTGTTACAATCCATGGGGATTCGCACTATACGTGCCAATTTAGTAGATAGCCAAGATAAGGCGGTTCATAATTCTGAACGGTTAGCCAAGGTGGTCATGGATGTTGTCTATGCATTACAAACCGATATTGAACCACATATTTTAGAATATTATTTACAACGTGAAGACCATTAGTATGAAAGTAGAGCCTATAAGGCTCTATTTTCTAATGAAAGATAGTTAAGGAGAGGCCATGTCATTTGCAGAAGACGTAAAAAATGAATTATGCCAATTTAAAACAGAAGATGCGTGGGCATCCAAGGTAGAAGCCTCTTGTTTATTGCGTATGGGGGGCTCTCTCTTATTAGGTATGCGAGGACGGGTAGGTGTGCGACTTGTGACTGCGAATAATGCGGTAGCAAGGCGGGTGCTAGGGATTATTAAAGAGCACTATGATCTGCCTACATCAGTACTGATTCGTAAGGGCCTAAACTTACGGAAAAAGAACATGTATACATTGACAGTAGAGCCTACGGAAGCCAGCCGTATTGCCTTAGAAGAATTACAGTTATGGCCAGTGGATGCTATGATTCCAGATGCATGGTTAAAAGATATGGAGTCAAGACGAGCCTTTTTACGGGGGGCCTTTCTTGGCAGTGGATCCGTGAATAAGCCACAAAGTGATTACCATTTAGAATTTATGACTACCAAAGAAGAATTTGCGGACCAAATTATTCGAGTGCTAAAAATGTTTCGTTTAAATGGCAGAAAAGTAGAACGAAAAGAAGAATTTGTAGTGTATTTAAAAGAAGGGGATGCGGTGACCTCCTGTTTACAAATCATGGGGGCGCAATCTGCATTGATGAACTTTGAAAATGTGCGCATAATGAAAGATGTTCGTAATACTATCAATCGACAAGTGAACTGTGAAACTGCAAATCTACAGAAAACGGTGAATGCAGCAGTGCGACAATTAGATGCCATTCGTATTATTGATAAACACCAAGGGTTAGATTCCTTGCCTATTCGCCTCTACGAAGCGGCTATGTTGCGCAAAGAGTATCCTGATGGTAGTTTGCAAGAATTAGTAGATGCGTATGAAATGAAATATAGACGGGAACTGACAAAATCTGGTATTGGACATCGTTTGCGTAAATTAGAAGCCATCGCCTTACAGTGGGAGCCAGATGGGCTTACAATAGAATAGAGGTACTATATAATTGATGAATAAAATGCAATGGAAACAATGGTTACTAGGCAGTGTACTTGCCGTATTAGGGATGAGCACCACCTATGGACAGGCACCAAAAACTGTACATATTGATGACTATACATTCACGCCTTTAGCTGTGAAAACTGTGAAAGAAGTGGATACATTATTGCTATCGGATAGTCCGGAATACGTGAAAGAACCTGGCATTGTAGCAGCAGGTACACTGCATGGAAAAAGTCGTATTTACTTTTACCATGTGAACGAACGAACAGAACCTATGAAAGTAGGCATTTTGTTGGAAAATAAAGGGAGTGCTCCAGCTTTCGTGGAGATTGAACGATCTATCTATGCAAAACCAAGTCCAGACTATTTTAAGGTGGGACGAGAATTATCCAAAAAAGATATAAAAACTACTACTTTAGAATTAGGGGAATGGGCTAATATGGGAGTTGTTATACCTTTGCGAAGTAAAGTAGCGAAGCAAGCTCTTAAGAAGGAGCAAGAGAGCATTCAGCAACGTGACAAACTAGCCACTAAATGGAAAGTGGATACCCTTCGTAGGGAACAGGAGACACATAAGGTGTCCTTACTATCCCACTATGATGATAGTGTTACACAGTTTGTTTTACAGCCCGGGGAAGTGCGTCCTATTTTTAATGAATTGGAAAAAGTTCTTATCAAGCAAGATGATTTGTTTAGCGGCATTGTTGATCTTTCAACGACAGAACCAGTCTATGCGTCTGTGGCTGTGATGGAACCTAAATCAACAGTTACGTATGGTTTACCCTTGTTACCAATTCATCCTATGGATGATGTAGAGTTGCGTGGTACCTATGAAGGAATGCGTAGATTCCACCTAGTAGAACCGCAGTTTAATAGTGATGCAGGACCAGCTAGTTTTGAAATTGCCAATGACCGAGAGGATGCTTTTATTAGTGGTATTGATGAGATTAGTCACAATCAGTTGGTGAAAAACAAAGGGAATTATGGTATTTCTAATGTATATATGTTACATACGGAAGGGAAAACCCCCTATGCCTTGTATTTTAACCCATTAGGAGGGGCTTTCAGCGGCACATTCAGGATTACATCTTCGAAAGGCGTGCATACCTATGATGTGCCAGTAAAAGGTCCATATTTGGGTCATCAAACTATTTATGATACCCAGTTGTTAGATGTATTTGATGAGCCAGAAGATTTACTATTAGAATATATGTCACCAGGGGCGTCAAATTTACCAGTTAGATTTTTATTGATTCCACAATTTGAAAAAGAATTGAAAAGGGATAGTAAATCATCAGAGTACGTGTCTAACCTAGTCAATAAGATTTTGAGAAAATAATCGGAGTTAAGGAAAAATAAACTAAACAGACATTTTTTAAATAAAGTATTAAGGATGCTAAATATAAGTAGATATACCGTTAAATATGGGAGATTATTCAGATTGAATTTTCTTTATACATATTAAAACAATCTAATTAGACAAATCATATATTGACAATGATTGCCAACTATGAATATAATGAGTAATAGAAATGATACTCAGATTAAAGTAGGCGATGTGGTTCGGCAAAGAAGCCCATTTGTTAGTCTTGCGAGATAACAAGTGGGCTTTTTTAAAAGGAGGAACATGAGTCAAAATTGTATGCATAGGATGGAAAAGTTTAAACCTAAAGTGATGGATTTAGATATGTTGTCTGCCACCGAGGTGGAACATGGCACCATTTATGAGATGAATACGCCTCGAGGTAAGGCAAAGATGTATAGTTATCCTGTATTCGGTGGAGTAGAATTGACGTTCCAAGAGGTGACCATGAAAGAAATCCGTCACCGTGCAAAACCCTTAGATGGTATGTTTGAAATCCATTATTGCAAAGAAGGGCGTATTGAGTGCGCCTTTGATAATGGAAAAGTATTATATATGGATGAAAATGATATTTCTGTAGGGTGGAAAGAATCTCCTAGTTATGTGCATTCTACAAAGTTTCCTACTTCGTATTACAAAGGTATCAATTTATCTATTTATATTCCCAAAGCTCAAGAGATGGTGAATAAGTTTGTAGGACATGATCGTATTAATCTGCGTGATATATGTAATCGATTTTGTCGGGATTTTGAATTTGGTTTTGTATGTCGAAGAGAATCTAGGCTTAGTGATATTTTTAAAAGTTTATATGATGTACCAGAGGATGTACTACCCAATTTGTTTCAGTTGAAATGTATGGAAATCATATTACTGTTAAGTACTATAACTGGAGATCATGATTGCTGCATGTCATACTTTGAAAAAAGACATGTGGAAAGTGTGAAACGTATGCACGAATCTTTGATGAAAAATTTACATCAAAAGCCGACCATTGAAGAATTGGCAAAAACATATGGATTAGCACCGACGGCATTAAAAAAATGTTTTAAAGGGATTTATGGCAGCAGCATTCATCAATATGTAAAACAAATGAGAATAAAGGAGGCGGCAAAAGATTTAGCAGACACAGATGATAGTATTCTCAGCATTGCCAATAGGTATGGCTATGAAAATGCCAGCAAGTTTGCAGAGGCATTTCGGGTTATTATGGGATATAAACCAAGCGAATATAGGAGGAGAAAGAAAATGTCTGAATGGATTGAATAGGAGCTTTTTAGAGTAGATTTGAAAATATTAAATCTGATATGATAGCAATAAGCTGATAAAAATTATCATATTTTTAATGGAGGTAAAAACATGGACAGCCTTTTATACATTGTACATTTATTTAACAGCGGTGGTTTAGTAATGTATCCACTACTATTATTATGCATTAGCGTCGTAGCTATCTGGATTGAACGTTACACTTACTTTAAAGCTAACACAGCATTATTGAAAGAGTTCAGTCATGAGGTGTATTTTGCAGTAAAAGAAAAAGATTGGGCTAAAGCTAAGGAATTATGTGCAGCGAATCAAACGGCAACAGGTCGTATTTTAAATGCTGGTTTAACATATTCTCAAACAGAAACTAGCATGAAAAATGCTTTCTCCGAGCAAATGATGATCGAAGCGTCTCACTTAAAAATTCATTTGGATTACTTAAGCGCTATTGTAACGATTTCTCCATTGTTAGGTTTGTTGGGTACAGTATCTGGTATGATTGGTACTTTCAGTGTCTTAGATAATGGCGCAGGTGCCTCTGCCATCTCTGGTGGTGTTGGTGAAGCCTTAATCGCGACAGCAACTGGTTTATTGGTAGCGATTTTATCTTTCTGTGTATACACATATTTCAGTCATCGTATGGATGCAATCATCAATGATACAGAAACATTATCTGTGGTGTTATTAA
The DNA here is from genome assembly GCA_963521235.1 of uncultured Veillonella sp. Taxonomy (GTDB): domain Bacteria; phylum Bacillota; class Negativicutes; order Veillonellales; family Veillonellaceae; genus F0422. The sequence goes on from CAUQUX010000036.1 coordinate 6,448, forward strand.
ATGGTATGAAAGAACAATGGAGTGATTCTCATGTTTCAAAATAGTCGATTAAAAATGAAACCTGAGTTCATGATTGTGCCAATGATCGATATCATTTTCTTCTTACTTGTTTTCTTTATGATGAACAGTATTGAAACGGTGGCACAAAAGTCCTTGGGTGTACAATTACCACAAGCACAATCAGCAACACAAGTCAAACAAAGTCCTGTGATCTTAACATTAGATAAAGAAGGACATATCTTGATTGACTCTAAACCATATAGTATCGATGAAGCTCGTAACTATATTACAAGCAAAATTGGAGAAAATCCCAATACAGCGGTACTATTACAAGCCGATAAAAATACGCAACATGGATTTGTGGTTGCCATTATGGATATGCTAAAAACGATTGGGGTTAAGAAGTTCTCAATTGCTGCTAGCTAGAAAGGATGACACATGGAACAATATATTTCCTGGAAAAAATCCTATTTAATCTCCGTTGTAATCCACATTATCCTAGCTGTTGTGTTAGGTTTTGCTTTGGTATCCGTAGTAGAGCATAAACAAACCGAAAATGCTTTTGAAATTGACATGTCTATTTCTGACGATTTAAAAGCATCCGCTGGTGGCGGTGGCGGTGGTGGTGGAGTATCCTTCCCACAACCACTTTCACAAGAAGTTGTACAAGCTAAAGTACAAGCAGCGCAACAAAGTTTATCATCTCCGGTGCCAGTTGATGATGCTGTAAATGTGCCTACATCTAACAGTGCAGCCACAGGAGCTAGCGATGGCACGTCTACGAACCAAGGTACAGGTGGCGGCTCTGGTGGCGGTAACGGTACTGGTAGTGGCACAGGTGATGGAGATGGAGTAGGCTCTGGTAGCGGCGGTGGTTCTGGATCCGGTAGCGGCGGTGGTAATGGAGATGGTGTTGGTACAACATCTGGTAATGCTCCATTTGACTGGGCTGGATTTGTAGCTACTGTACAAGCTCAAGCGCAAGGTTCATACCCTCCAATGGCAGTAAAACGTAATCTTCAAGGTAGTGTTACTGTTAGCGTAACCATTGATGCAGGCGGTAATATCGTCTCTGTTTCTGCTGGTGGTGGACCAGGTATCTTAAATAGTCACACTCAAGATGTTGTCTATGGTATAGGCAATTATCCAAATGGTAGTGGCTCATCAGTATCAAATACATTCACGGTGTACTACACATTGAATGGTGAATAGTGCAAATGCACAGGAAATAATTCAGGAGGAATTATGGATTTAAAAGCTTTATTTGACTCCATGTCGGAGGAACAACGTAATATTCAATTAGGTTTTGATACAGCAACACCGTTGACACATGCTTTTACAAGCAAACGTGCGGTACATGCTGGCCTAAGTGGTCGTCCCTTAGAAAAGGATGAAGCACAACGCGTGTGGAATGAATTGATGCAACAACCGCCTGTTACAGGGCAAATGCAAACAGCATATATTCACATTCCATTCTGCCAAACAAAATGTACCTATTGTGGATTCTATCAACATGCTACGAACCAAGAGGTAGAAGATAGATATGTAGATATGTTATTGAAAGAGATGCAAATGGCATCGGAACAACCTCGTTTCCGCGATGGGTTGATTCACACTATCTTCATTGGTGGTGGCACGCCAACATCTCTATCTGCTGACAATGCAAAACGCATGTTATCTGCCATCCAACAGTATTTCCCGTTGGCTAATGACTATGAATTGACATTGGAAGGTCGTATTCATGATTTAGTACCAGAAAAAATGGATGTATGGATGAGCCATGGTGTTAACCGTATGTCCTTAGGGGTGCAATCTTTCCATACGAATGTACGTCGTCAATTAGGTCGTTTAGACGATCAAGATACAGTGTTAGCTCGATTGGAACAATTGAAAGCATACCAACAATGCTCTGTTATCGTTGACTTAATCTATGGTTTACCAGATCAAACAATGGATGTTTGGATGGAAGATTTAAAACTTCTTGAACAATCCGCAGCAGATGGCATGGACTTGTACCAATTAAACGTATTTGAAAATAGTGATTTACAAAGTCTAATTGAGCGTGGAAAAGTAAGTCCAGCAGCGACTACTAGAGAACAAGCTCTAATGTATGAAGCAGCTGTAAAATACTTGATGAAACGTGACTTCACACGTTTGAGCGCAGCTCACTGGAGCCGTGCACCACGTGAACGTTCCATGTATAACACAATGGCTAAAGCTGGATATCCAATGTATCCATTTGGCTGTGGTGCAGGTGGTAACTTAGGTGGCTATATGACAATGTTACATCGTGTATTGCCTCCATATGAGGCTCTTGTAGAAGAAGGTAAAAAACCATTTATGGTTCTTATGAAACAATCTGAATTACAAGAGTTTTCAAATTACGTAATTAGTTCCTTAGAAAGAGGCGTTCTAAACTTAGAAGCTTTGATCGAAATGGATTCAAAATTAGAAGACTTACGTTGGTTGCTTGATACTTGGGTAACTCGTGGTTTGATGGAATATAATGGCGTATTATATCGCTTAACAACAGCTGGTGGATTCTGGCATGTTAATATTACACAAACCGTCATTGAATGTGTGCAATACATCTTAACTGGTGAAAGCACATTGTTACATGAAAATATTGCGGCTCAAAACCATGGTGGTAGACCAAAAGATCATCCACATGTAGGTGGTGGTCATCCTGAAGGCGTGGCGAAACATCCACAGGGAGCAGGCGGTCATCCAGCAGGTGTTCCAAAAGGACATCCAGAAGGAGTACCAATGGGAGGACACCCAGCAGGCGTGCCTAAGCATCCACATGGAGCAGGCGGACACCCAGCGGGCATTCCGAAAGAGCATCTAGGAGATGTAGAAACAACACGTGCCCATGGCACAGTAGGACACAGTCCATTTAAGAAAAATATTTAGGTAGTTTCTATTGCAGGTAAACTCCTACACACCTTACCAAACCAAAATTATATAGTTTCCTGTAATAGTTCTATAGCCACTCATAGAGTGGAATCAGGTATACCAGGTCAAAGTTGGTAGGCTGCATCATACTATAGTACGTTTAAAATCACTTCAGTAATGAGAGTGCAGTATCCGCAGGCTTTGCCTGCGGATGTATATCTGATGTATGTCAATTGTATCTGAGGATACAGAATGATAAGCAAGACAATGATATACTTTAAATATAATATTTATATGTTTAGTAAAGGAGCACACTTCCTAGAAGTGTGAGAAAATGAATGAAAGCGATTGTAGTTTACTCAAGCCGTACAGGCAATACAAAATTAGTAGCAGAAGCTATGGCAAGTGCTTTACCTGCTGGTACACCATGTGTATCTGTGAAAGAAGTTCCAGCTGATTTAGCATCTTATGATGTAGTATTTATGGGTTTCTGGGCAGACCAAGGTAACGCTGATAAAGCGGCACAAGCAGTGCTTAAAGAAATCACAAATGAAAAAGTAGCTTTATTCTGTACTTTAGGGGTTCCTCCAGTATCTCCTCATGCACAAGAAACTGTGGAGGCAGCTGCGAAATTATTACCAAATGGTCAAACACCAGTAGGTTACTTCAAATGCCAAGGTAAAGTAGATCCAAAAGT
>CAUQUX010000037.1:0-9991 GCA_963521235.1 uncultured Veillonella sp.
TGTCTACAGATTTATTCAATTCTCTACACAATGCTTCTGCTTTGCTCAACACGGCACCAGATTTGTCTAATTCTTGTACTTTTTCTAAGATATCTGTATCTTGTTCTAATAACTTGATAGCTACCCAGCGATGTGGATAACGACCAGTGTCAAGTTTCGCTACTTCTGCTTCTAATTCTGCGATAGCTGGCTCTAATACTTCGCCATAGTTAACGCGAACATTAGGGATTTTGCGTTCTTTAGATACTTTCACGATGCCACGTAGCGCACCGTCTGTACCTTTATTAACACGGCCGATAGTTTCTACTACTGTGGAACCTGTTAATTCTTCTAATTTTTTATTATTGAACTTTAAACCCATTTCTTTTGCCACGTCTACCATGTTCAAAACAAGTAGCAATGGTTGTTCTAGTTCAATTAATTGTGCTGTTAAGTACAGGTTACGTTCTAGATTGGACGCATCCACTACATTGGCAATCAATTCTGGATCTTCATTGATGATAACGTTACGTGCTGCCAATTCATCAAGAGAACGTGCTGTTAAGGAGTATGTACCTGGTAAGTCGATGATTTCAATGTCATGACCATCAATTTTCGTTTCCCCAACTTTTTTCTCTACTGTAACACCTGCGTAGTTACCTACGTGTTGACGGGATCCCGTCATATTGTTAAAAATACTTGTTTTACCACAGTTAGGGTTACCCGCTAAAGCAACCTGAATCTTGGTATGTGTGTTGTCTGCCATCTTAGCAATTCTCCTTATTAGACTTCAATATCAATCATTTGTGCTTCACTTACGCGTAGTGATAATTCGAAGTTTTTCACTTTGATTTCCACTGGGTCTGCTAATGGCGCATACTTCATAACACGCACTGCTGTGCCTGGTACAACACCCATGTCCACCAAACGATGCTTGATGTTGCCAGCTCCATTGACTGCTACAACAGTACCAACTTCACCTGGTTTCATCTCGGATAGCTTCTTAACCATAGTACACCTCCTACATATAAAACATAATAACCAAACCTATCATATATAGTTATATGAGTAATATTTACATTATAGCACATTATTGAAAATAATCAATAAGGAATCTCATTTTATTTTTAGCTTTTCGTAAAATTATAAATCTATTTTTATCAAGTGCCACACTAAATGAATACATTGTTCTATAGGTATATACTCTGCATGCCTTTTTATCATTATCAATTTCGTTATGCAAATAATAATGATATATAAACTATATATTTCTCATTATCTATTCTCTAAACCTTATATTTTATAGCGTATTCTGTGGCTTACTTCTCTTGACTTGTCTCCATTTATTTATAACTAGACCATCTATTTCCTATTGTTCCTTTCCTATGTGAAAGAACTTTCACAGACCCACCTATATAGAAGTATGATATAATGGTACTATTAAGTCATTTAGAAACGGAGATATATTATGAAATCATTTCAATCCTTAGGCATCGTGCCGGAACTCATACAAGCATTACAAAAGGTGGGCGTAAAAGAACCGACCCCCATCCAAGAAAAGTCGATTCCTCTCATCTTTAAAGGCCAAGATGTCATCGCCAAAGCCCAAACAGGGACAGGCAAAACCTTGGCTTTCTTGTTGCCATTATTGCAACGCATCCACGTAGATGTACAACAGGAGCAAGCGCTCATCATCGCCCCTACTCGTGAGCTTATCCAGCAAATTGCAGAGGAAGCTCGTCACTTGGGTGCAATCTTGGGAGTAGACGTATTACCTCTCATTGGAGGTAGAACGATAGAAGGGCAATTGCAAAAACTAGGTCGTCGTCCTCATGTGATCATCGGCACGCCTGGCCGTTTGCTGGATCATGTCAACCGTGGCACCTTACATTTACATTCCATTCGCCGCGTTGTATTGGATGAAGCAGACCAAATGCTACACATGGGTTTCTTACCAGATATTGAAAAGCTCATCAGTGGCACGGACGGTAAGCGTCAATTATTGATGTTCTCTGCCACCATTCCTGACAAGATTCGTAATTTGGCAAAAGCCTATATGCAAAAACCGACATCCGTCACTGTCCAAGGAGAGAACATTACCCTTGATACGATTGAACAAAAAGTATACATGATGGAAGAACAAGACAAAGTAAACCGTCTTGTCGCAATGTTAGAGGCAGACAATCCATATCTAGCTATCGTATTCTGTAACACCAAAGAGGGAGCCATCAAACTCGCCTACGATTTAGCCCGTAAAGGTGTAGCACTTGGTGAAATTCATGGTGACATGACACAAGGTCGACGTACGCAGGTGTTAAAAGAATTCGCCAAAGGCAATCCACCAATCTTAGTAGCTACCGACATTGCAGCCCGTGGCATCGACATTGAAGGTGTGAGTCACGTATACAACTTCGATGTGCCCCATGACATGGATTACTACATCCACCGCATCGGTCGTACTGGTCGTGCTGGCTCCACAGGTGTTGCTGTAACGTTCGCTACCCCAGCAGAAGAAGTTTGGGTGCGTCGCATTGAACGTTCTATCCAAGCAACGTTAACAAAATACACCAAAGATGGACAAGTAAAAACAAAAGGCTCTGGCTTAGCTCCTAAGAAGGAAACGGCTAGCAAGAAACCTAAAATTAAAAGTACCTACCAAGCGACGAAAGCGAAAGCTCACAAAGCTCGTGGTCACAAAGGTGCTAACACACGGGTACGCCGCGCAAAATCTAGCAACTCTAGCAGTCGTGGTCGAGGTAAGCGTTAAACTTCTTATGTCGTCAGACGGCGCTTCTAAGAGATATGTCCCTTACTTAACAGCATATGCAAAAGGCTATCACTAAACGGCCCCCATACTAGGGGCTGTTCCAAAATAGCCCACAAATAAAACAGAGGAAAGTTGAACAAAACGCATCAACTTTCCTCTATTTTTTATATTCTATTCAGCAAAAGGGCGATCCTTTTATGAGTGTACCCACTATGCGGAGTACCTACACTTACTTCCGATTCGCATAGATAGCTGGTTTTCCATCTACATCGGCACAACTAGTTCTACAAGCATTTCCACCACTACACTTCCACACAGGTTCAGAGGGGGACTCATATTGAATCAAATACCCTGTTTTGCATCGTGGGCATGTATATTCTTTATGCGTATCATCCAAAACTGTGCCACTCATAGACGGCATTGGGGGCATCTCACTACTATACACTATCTGCTGCATTCCATTAGCCACGGTAGGGGATTCAGCCCCCTTCGTAAATCGCGACTCCCCTGGACCTGCTACACGTTCCTTAGGAGATGATACGTTTTCCGTGTATTTACATGTGGGAAATCCAGAGCATCCATAAAATTCTCCAAACTTTCCTTTCCGTAACAGCAATTCCCCTGTTTTACATTTAGGACAGGAACGACCTGTTCGCTGTGCCGTAGAATTGTTGGATTTTGTCCCACTTCTTGAATCACTTTGTTCTACTCTAGGCATAGAGACTTTAGGCGTATGTCCTACTCTGTTCTTCACATCCTCAATGAGTTGTACCACAAACTTTGTTTGGTCTTGCAAGAATACGCCCAACTGCTCATGGCCTTCACTCATGAGTGCCAAACGTTCTTCCCACTGTGCTGTAGCATCTGGATATAATAGGGATTCTGGTAATGCATCTACTAAGGTATAAGCAGACTCCGTAGGAATTAAGGTTTTCTTTTTTCCCTCTTCTAGCAAAAATTTTCGACTCACTAATTCTCCTATAATGGTAGCCCGTGTAGCCTCTGTTCCAATGCCAGATACATCTTTTAATTGTTTTTTTAAGTCCTCATTTTTCACATATTTATGAATTTCTTTCATAGCCTGAACCAAAGTGGCAGACGTAAAGCGACTTGGTGGTTTTGTTTTTCGTTGATCCAATTTACTATCCTTTGCCGTAACTGCATCTCCTTTACGAACAGCTGGCAAGGATTTTTCTTCTTGCTCCTCTTGATTGTCTTCCGTTTCTTCCGTAGACTTCACCTTTTTATATAATGCTTTCCACCCCAAATCGATGACAACACGCCCCGTGGTGGTAAATAACTCCTCTTGGTGCGTTACTTCAATGCGCGTTTGCTCATATACATGTTCTGGATAGAACTGTGCAATATAAGCTTGGGCAATAAGGAAGTATATATTCTGCTCACCCTTCGTCAATGTATGCAGAGGACATCGCACCGTAGTAGGAATAATGGCGTGATGGGCTGTTACCTTGCTATCATTCCACGCCCGACTTTTGATGGTAGGATTGCTCTCTTTTGCCCATGCCGCTAACTCCTTGTGCCCCATATTCACCAAGTTCGACAAGATAACTTTTCCATCTGACAGTTGATTCACAGGCAAATACTCACAATCTGACCGTGGATAGGATGTATATTTTTTCTCATATAGTTTTTGGGCAATATCTAGCACTTCCTGTGGCGTATAGTTAAAGAGTTTACCTGCCACAATTTGCAGGGAAGACAAAGAGAACGGTAAGCGCTGTCCTTCCTTTTTCTTCTTCTTTTCCACTAAAGAAATAGAAGCACTTGGTTCTGCTAGTAAACGATCTCGCACCTCCTGTGCGATGTGTTCGTCTAGCATATGACCATCAGGGTCTAATCCTTGTTGTGTATCTTTCGGCTTCCAAGTGGCCCAAAACTCTCCTTTTTCATGTGCATATTGTAATTGCAACACATAATATTCAACAGGTACAAAGTTTTGTAGTTCCCGCTCTCTACGAACCACTAATGCCAACGTTGGTGTTTTCACACGACCAATGGGAAATGTCACTTTTTTTCCTAAATGTTGTTGCTCTAACGTGTACGCACGAGATAAGTTCATCCCCATCAACCAGTCCGCACGAGACCGTGCTAAGGCAGAATCTTTCAGTGGCTGAAAGCTCTTATTATCTTGCATATGTTCCAAGGCATACCGCATAGATTTTTCATCTAACGCATTCAGTAGAATCCGTTCTACTGGCTTGGTGTTACCCAAATAATCTAGCATTTCATCAATTAATAGTTGCCCCTCTCTGTCTGGGTCACCTGCGTTAACGATGGTGGTCGCTTTTTGAATTAAATCACGAATCACCTTAAACTGCTTCGCGCTTTCCTTTTTTATTTTTAACTTCCATGTACTAGGCAGAATCGGCAAGGCTTCAAAGGACCAATATTTGTATTTTGGATCGTACTCCACTGGCTCTACTTGTTCCAGCATATGACCAAAGGCCCAAGTAATCACATCGTCACCTTGTACGATATACCCATCATGTCGCTTAGCGCTCTGTGGGTTCGGTAACACTTGGCTTAACTCCCGTCCTACGCTCGGTTTTTCCGCAATAAATAACCGCATATGCTCCCTCTTCCTATCTACAACTATTTATACTATTTACTACTATTGATGACTTTTTATTAATTTCTATTACTTTCTATTAGTATAGGTCATCTTTACACTGGCTTTTATTATACTACGATTGCACTAATTAATTAAATATCTATAACTGTTTACCTGCATTCATTTTATTATTACCAATCTACTAGCGTGCAGGTCTCCTCTGGTGCACTACAGCTATCTTACAACAGTCTTTTACTACGTGAAGTACCTTCTATCATACATATTCTCTATCTATCTTTCAATCTCCTTTAAAGTTTCCTACCAGTGCTACTTTTACCTAGATTGTTATTAATACATGGACAAATCATCCATAGGTGTACACCATATTTCTCAACTTTCATTATCCTATCCTATACAGGGAGGGTTCAAATAGTATATAATTTTAAAGATATGAAAGTATATAACAGACACATGTATTAATAGAGGTGAATTATGACATTTTTAGAAGAAGTAACTCGGCGCCGTACGTTCGCCATCATTTCTCACCCAGATGCGGGTAAAACAACATTGACGGAAAAACTATTGCTATACGGTGGTGCTATCCACTTGGCAGGGTCTGTTAAATCTAGAAAAACGCAAAAATATGCCGTATCTGACTGGATGGAAATTGAAAAGCAACGTGGTATCTCTGTGACGAGTTCTGTTTTACAATTCGATTACGATGGTCATCGTGTGAACATCCTAGATACTCCTGGTCACCAAGACTTCTCTGAAGATACATACCGCACCTTGATGGCAGCAGATAGCGCTGTCATGTTGATCGATGTAGCAAAAGGTGTGGAAGCGCAGACGAAAAAACTATTTGCCGTTTGTAAAGAACGTGGCATTCCTATTTTTACCTTCGTCAACAAAATTGACCATTTCGGTCGCAATCCATTTGATTTGATGGAAGAAATTGAAAACTCCCTTGGCATTCGTGCGGTTCCTATGAACTGGCCTGTAGGCATCAATGGCGAATACCAAGGTGTGTACGACCGTGAAACGAATACAGTAGAATTATTTGAAAAAGACGAATCTCATGGTCAAAAGAAATTGGCCTCTACCAAAGGCGATGTGCATGACCCAGCCTTCCGTGAACTATTAGGGGAAGAAGTACATCAATCTTTAATCGATGACATTGAACTTCTCGACGTAGCTGGTGATGCTTTTGATCTAGACAAAGTAAAAGCCGGTGAGTTGACACCGATGTTCTTCGGTTCTGCCATGACAAACTTTGGGGTAAAACCATTCCTCGAAAAATTCTTGGAGCTAGCTCCTATGCCAGCCCCACGTGTAGCCCGTGAGGAAACGGTAGAACCTACGTCTGAAGATTTCTCTGCCTTTGTCTTTAAGATCCAAGCCAACATGAATCCAAATCATCATGACCGTATCGTGTTCATGCGTATTTGCTCTGGTAAGTTTGAAAAAGGTATGAACGTACTTCATCAACAATCTGGCAAAACCTTACGCCTCTCTCAACCACAACAATTCTTGGCTACTGAACGTACCATCATTGATGAGGCGTATCCTGGAGATATTATCGGCGTTTTTGATGCTGGCACCATGGGCGTAGGCGATAGCTTGTGTGCATCCAATCACAAAGTGACATTCAGTGACTTCCCTGTGTTCCCTCCAGAATTTTTTGCTCGTGTCACACCAAAAGATTCCATGAAGCGGAAACAATTCTTGAAAGGTATGACACAATTAGCGCAAGAAGGGGCTGTACAAATCTTTGAACCTCTCTACTCTATGGATTCCTTCGTAGTAGGTGCTGTAGGTATGCTTCAATTTGAAGTATTGCAATATCGCTTACAACACGAATACGGTGTTGATCTTGTGAACAACTCCTTACCATATGGTGTAGCTCGTTGGATTGACGGTGAAGTCGATGTAAACAGCTTAAAAGGTATGGACAATGCCATGATTGTAAAAGATAACCGTGGTCGTCTCGTCGTTCTTATCTCCAACGAATGGCAAATGGGTTGGGTTGTAGAACGTAATCCTGATGTGACATTTTTGCATGCGCCTAAGTTAGAGGCATAACATATTCTATACTTAGGTGTACAAATCACTAAGGTTCATATTACCTTTAGCACAATAAGAAATAGTATATATCATTTCTAAATACAAAAGAGGAAAGTTGATCACCAGATATCAACTTTCCTCTTTTTATGTTGTAATCACCCAAAGGAGACCCGCCTTTATAATCATATCTTATGGTATGCCAACGATATCATATAACGATTAAAATAACGGTTCTAAATCAGCTAGGCCTTTCAAGTTCCATTCTAACAATTTATCATGGATGCGCCACATAAAGGCATTTTCCCATGGATAATGTAATCGAACCCAAAAGTTTTCAAATGGTGTATCGTTAAAGAATACAGCTTGTCGTGGCAAGTTAAATAGATCTTGCCCTGGCTCCACATTCCCTGCTTGCACGGTAAAGGCCATACGATAACCACTTTCCTCAGAAATTTTATCTACATCCTTGTTAGCAAGTCCACCTGGATATGCAATGTACCGAACAGGATGTTTCATGCGATCTTCTAAGACTGCTTTCGAGCTAATCAATTCATCCCGTGCTTGATCTAAAGACATATTGCGTAAATCTTTATGATTCACTGTATGACTTTGGATATTGATACCATTCGCTTGCATTTCTTTCAATTGCTCTATATTAACAAATCGATTTTCTCCAATGGAACTAGTAATCATAAACAAGGTAGCTTTCATATTATATTCTTTTAAAATAGGAAATGCATGCTGATAATTATCAATATATCCATCATCGAATGTAATCAACACCGGCTTATCCGGCAATGCTGTCCCATTCGTCACATATTCGTAGAGTTCATCCATGGTTATGGTATGATATCCTTCATCATGAAGATATTGCATTTGCTTTCTAAATTCATCTGGTGGTACTACCAAAGAGTGTCGAATCCCTGTATCAATACGATGATAGTTCAATACGGGCACGCCTACCGCTTTGTAATCCCAAGATCGTTGATACTGTATTCCAAAATATAGACCGACCGCTACCATCAGTCCCAGTATACCTAAGATTATCCGTTTCACATTAACCTCACATATAAGTAACTTTACCTACTGTTTTCTATCTTATAAAACAAACTATATGAACATATACTATAGTACCACAGTTAGATAAATTAAGCAGTCTTTTTTCATAACTTTATTTCATATTTATCTACATTCCTCCTTTCTTATATTATACTTATTTTGCATTATACTTATGATTTTACCTCATAGTAGATATATTATGTATACATCATGCATGTTTGCATATGAGTGCATATATGCCATTTTCTCTACATTCTATAGAATACTGTATAAAATTGGTTGCAATTTAAATAATCATTGCTGCACATCTTTATCATGAAACCAGTACATACTACGCTATATAGTGCGAAAAATCACTATGACGAACACCCCTATTTCATGCTATGATAAGAGCATAAGTTTTATCTAATGTGCTTCTTATTCCAAAGGGGGTTGTACTATGAAAGGTCTTATCGACTTGAGTCTAGTCAATGGAATCTGGACATTAAAACTGTCCATGATTCAAACTGTGGCATTAGCTATTGTCACATTGTATTTAGGGGAATTTATCAAAAAACATTCTCCATTCTTGCAACGTGTGAGCATGCCCGCACCAGCCGTAGGTGGTTTACCATTTGCATTCTTATGTGCATTCTTATCCTATTATAAAATCGTAAATATTACCTTCGATGGTGCCTTGCAATCATTCTTAATGTTAGCTTTCTTTACCACTATCGGTCTTATGGCAAGTCTAAACGTACTTAAAAAAGGTGGCGTCGCTATTATCTTCTTCTGGATTGTGTGTACTATCTGGATTGTCTTCCAAAATGGCGCTGGCATCTTAATTGCGAAAGCAATGGGTATTGAACCAATCTTTGGTATTATGGCTGGTTCCGTTTCTATGATGGGTGGCCTTGGTACAGCAGGTGCCTTCGGTCCTCACTTTGAAGAATTAACAGGTATCCCTGGCGTGGCTTCCGCTGCTATCGCAGCCGCTACCTTCGGTATGGTGGCTGGTACATTATTAGGGGCTCCTGTAGGTGACCGCATCATCAAAATGCACAATGTCCCTACGCCAGTAGATCATCCTGAATTATTAGAAGCTGACGGTATTGATATTAATGAATCCGATAGTGAAAGTAAATTATTCGACTTGCATTCCTTGATGCATGTCATTGCTTTCGTAGGTATTTCTCTTGGTCTCGGTACACTTGTGAGTGCCCTTCTATCTTCCGTATTTGGTCCATTACCAGCTTACATCGGGGCAATGATCGTCGGTGCATGTATCCGAAATTATGCTGACTTCACTGGTCACATTACAATTAACAGTGCTGCACTAGATGCTGTTTCTAATGTTTCCTTAAGTATCTTCGTTACGATGGCTATCAACAGCTTGAAATTAGCACAATTAGTAGATTTAGCATTACCATTAATGGCAATCTTAGCTGCACAAATGGTGTTGATCACTATCTTCGCATACTTAATCTACTGGTTGTTCAAACGCAACTACGATTCCGTTATGTTAGGTGCTGGTGCTATTGGTTTCGGTTTAGGTGCTACACCAAATGCTT
>CAUQUX010000038.1:0-9909 GCA_963521235.1 uncultured Veillonella sp.
CGCAATGACAAGCACAGTTACCACATTCATTACAAGACTCATCAATGTGAATGATTAATTTTTTACCATCTACAGTAATGCATTCATTCGTTCTGTTTGGACATACACGTACGCAACTTCCACATACCACACGGCATTCATGATTTTTGTCATGTGCTGTTGGGAAACCTGGTTGTTCTTCACGTTTTTTCTTAGCCGCTGCAGATTTTTTATACGTTGGCGCTGTTCCCATCGCTTCTGCAAATGTAGCGATTTCCGCTGATTTAATCAGCTTAGCTGCATCGTAGTCTTCTGCTTCTACTAATTTTGCCAAGTTGTCCAATTGGTTGTAGCCTAGACCTTGTAGTAATGTTGTACATACTGTGATAGGCCAAATGCCTGTACGGAATAAAGCTGCAATGTTTTTCGCATCTGCACCACCGCTATAGGACATTGGTAAGCGTTCACCAAATGTTTCACTCAATAATTGAGCCACACCGATAGATAATGGTAATAAGGATTTACCAGACATATACATTTGTTCACCTGGTAATTCTTTTTCATGAATAGAGACAGGGAATGTATTTGTCAATTTAACACCAAACATCAAACCTTCTTCCTCTGCAATTGTCAATAATCGTTCAATCATTGGCACTGCTTCTTTGAAAGATAAGTCTACTTCAAATTGATGTGCATCAAAATCAATATATCCAAAATCAGCTTGATCTAATAATTCTCTTACACGATCATATCCCAATAATGTTGGATTACATTTTAGATATAAATTTAAATGTTTTTCTTTCAATAAATACGTACAAATAGATTCGATTTCACCTGCTGGACAGCCGTGCATAGTAGATAATGTAATACCTTGGCAAATATTATCGTCAATATTGCGAATGTAATCTTCTGTTACATTTTTAAATTGATGTACGTTCGCCAATGCCCATTCTTCGCATTCTTTCCAAACTGGTTTTGTACGTGCTGCACGTAAGCATTCCATATAAGAATCTACATCTTCACTTTGGATACCTGCTAAATTATAGCCTACGCTCATAATGAAGATGAAGCCGTCTGGATCGCCGATGCCCCATTCTTTACTAATTAATTTAATAGCAAACCACGCTTTAATGTATTCATCAGCTGCTGCATGGCAATGGTACTCAGAGGACCATTCCACATTGTATGCTTCATCTTTTGAATAAATACATGGTCTTGGGATACCCAATTCTTCACCGAACATAATTTGTACTGTTTTTAATTCTAAGAATCGGGAACCGCCAACATAGGCTGCTACTAAGTTTTGAGCTAATTGAGTATGTGGACCTGCTGCAGGGCCTAACGGATTTTCTAAATTACGACCAAATAAAGATAAACGTTGGTCTGTTCCTGTTGTGTGCATGCGCTCCACATTATATACTCGATTGTGTGTAGCATATTCTGTTAGAATATGGTTCATTAAATGTCCGAAACTTACCGGATACATGATATCGCTCATAGTATTCACTCCTTACTGAAAGTGTATTATGGGACTAATCGTTTCCATAAACGATTGGAAATTTGTCGTACTTCACGTAGCAATTCTTCTTTGTTCATACCACATAATTGACGATCTAACATACGTACCTTACCACCTGAAATAGTTGTAATTACATTAAGACCATTGAGGCCAAATAGTAAATGACCATTGATATTATCAGCATGTAAATCTGTTCTAGGAATATAATCTAAAACAATTACATCTGCTTCTGCCCCTGGTGTCAAGGTACCAACTTTTACAGGGAAGAATTTTTCAATCATTGCTGGGTTAGTATTGAATAACATATTTGGAATTTCAGTCCAACCAACATTTGGATGTTGCATGTTATGTTTTACTAAGCAGTTTGCTACTTTGTAAGATTCTAACATATCGCTAGTATATCCATCTGTACCAAGACCCACTGGAATACCTGCTTCAATGAATTTCAATACATTAGGAGCTCCTACGGCATTACCCATGTTACTTTCTGGATTATGAGCCACCATAGTGCCTGTGTCAGCCAATAGTTTTACTTCACTATCATCTACATGAATACAATGTCCAGCAATCGTTTTTGGTCCTAAGATACCATCTTCGTGTAAACGATGTACAGTACGCATACCGTATTTTTCATGGCTATCTTCTTGGTCTGTTGTACCTTCTGCTACATGGATATGATACCCTAAGTTATCTACGTTTTGCTCACGTACATACGCTAATGTATCTTTACTCAATGTGAAAGAAGCATGTAAGCCCATCATAGCTGCAATTGTTTCAGGATTTTCTTTCGCTTCCTTACCAAATCGTACGTTTTCAGCAACCGCTTTTTCCATTTCTTCTTGTCCATTACGATCACTTACTTCATAGCATAAGCAAGAACGAACGCCGAAGTCTTGTGCCACTTCACTGATGATAGATAAGCTACCTTCTGTTTCACCATAACTAGCATGATGGTCAAAAATAGATGTCACACCATTTTCGATACATGCCATATAGGTCACAATTGCACTGGCCCATACATCTTCTTTAATAAGATTTTTATCCAAGTAGAACCACAAACCCTCTAAAATTTCTTTAAAGTTTGTTGGGTTATTTCCAGGGATATATAATCCACGAGCTAATGCGGAATAGATATGGTGATGTGCATTGACAAAACCGGGCATAATCAAACGGCCATGAGCATTTACACGATATGCTTTTGGGTATTGTTTAGATAATGTTTCGTATGAGTCTACTGCTACAATTTTTGTGCCATCCATTAATACGCCACCATCTTCAATAATTGGTTGTAATGGATTGCGTGTAACAACAGTTCCTTTTCCTAGTAAAATCATAGATAGGCTCCTTTCTATGAAAAACAGTATTCAATAGAATACTACTATTATAATTCGATGTGAGTGCCTGTTTTTCCTTCAATACCTTCTCTAGATTTTTCTAGTTGTGTGATAATTGCTTTTCTACCTGCTTTAGATTTAGCAAACGCTACAGCGGCTTCCATTTTTGGTTTCATAGAGCCAGCTGCAAATTCACCATTGTCGATATGACGTTGTGCTTCTTCTACAGTAATATGTTCTAACCATTGTTGGTTTTCTTTTCCATAGTTAATAGCAGCTTTTTCAATAGCAGTTAAGATGATCAACACATCAGCGTCTACCTCTTGTGCTAATAAGCTACTAGTCCAGTCTTTATCAATAACTGCAGAGGCGCCTGTCAAATGATTTCCATTACGGATTACAGGGATACCGCCACCGCCACATGCGATTACTAATTCATGACCAATTAAGCCTTTGATAGCTTGTAATTCAATGATTTCTTTTGGTGCTGGAGATGCTACTACACGGCGATAGCCACGACCAGCATCTTCTTTTACTACATAATCGTATTCGTTTACTGCGTGAATAGCTTCTTCTTTTGTCATAAAATGACCAATTGGTTTTGTTGGGTCTAAGAAAGCTGGATCATCAGCATCTACACGAACTTGAGTAACCATTGTTGTAACAGGTAAATTTGTAATGCCACGATTCAATAATTCTTCACGCAAAGCATTTTGTAAATCATATCCGATATACGCTTGACTCATTGCTACACATACGGATAATGGTGTGTTAGGTTGACCTTTTACTTCTCTAGTTAATGCTGCGAAAGCATTGTTAATCATACCGATTTGTGGACCATTACCATGCGTAACGATAACATCGCAATCCGCTTCAATTAAATCAACAATAGCTTTGGAAGTTTCTTTTACTGCAATCATTTGCTCTGGCAAAGAATTACCTAGTGCATTACCACCTAAAGCGATTACAACTCTTTTTTTCATAGGTACCTCTCTATGGATCATATATCCTAATTACTTATATAGGTTTTAAAAAAAGGGGCTGTCTGAACAGACAGCCCCATTGCTTTTAGCGGAGAACTCTTTCTGTTCCCTTTTCTTCTAGCTCTTTTAATAATTCTACTGGATTTTCAAATTTGCTCAATAAAATCATAGCAGCAATTACATATGGTTTGTAGCTTGCTTCTTTGTAAAGAGGCACACGGTAACGGTCGAATACGGAAGCATCAACTTCACCTTCTTCACAGCTTAAACCAGTGATGTCAGCTGGCAAGCAGTGTAAATATAATGCTTTGCCATCTTTTGTAAGGCTCATCATTTCTTCTGTGCAAGCCCAGTCTTTATGTTGAGCATTTTGCTCTAACAAACGACCTTCTAATTCTTTGATACCTGCAGTATCGCCATTTCCGTAAAGTTCAGTTCTTTCTTCCATAGCTGCGAAAGGTGCCCAAGATTTAGGATATACGATGTCAGCATCTTTGAAAGCTTCTTTCATGTCGTTTGTACGTTTGAAAGATCCGCCACTAGCTTGTGCTTGTTTTTTAGCAACTTCTTCAACTTCTGGCATTACTTCGTATCCTTCTGGATGCGCTAATACAACTTCCATGCCTAAACGAGTGAATAAACCAATTGCACCTTGTGGTACGGAAAGAGGTTTACCATAGGATGGGGAGTATGCCCAAGTCATAGCTACTTTTTTACCTTTTAAGTTTTCAAGACCACCGAATTCATTGATAAGGTGAGCAGTGTCAGCCATCAATTGTGTAGGATGGTCGATATCACATTGTAAGTTTACCAATGTTGGGCGTTGTTCTAATACGCCATCTTTATGACCTTCTTCTACAGCATCAGCTACAGCATGCATGTAAGCATTACCTTTACCGATGTACATATCGTCACGGATACCGATGATGTCAGCCATGAAAGAGATCATGTTAGCTGTTTCACGTACAGTTTCGCCATGAGCGATTTGAGATTTTCCTTCATCTAAGTCTTGTACTTCTAAACCTAATAAGTTACAAGCGGATGCGAAGGAGAAACGAGTACGAGTGGAGTTATCACGGAATAAGGAGATACCAAGACCACTGTCGAATACTTTTGTAGAGATATTGCGTTCACGTAATGCACGTAAAGCATCAGCTACAGCCCAAACTGCTTGTAATTCGTCGTCTGTTTTTTCCCAAGTTAAGAAGAAATCGTTGTTATACATATTTTTTGTATCCAACTTAGCAAGTGTGTCTACACATTTTTTAAAGTCTGCCATTTTTGCACCTCATTAATAACTTACAACTTTATAAAATTTAAACTATTATTTGCAATAGTTTGTAGGTAAGATTGCATATACTGCTGCACATGTTACAAGATCTTGTTTCCAAGTGATTTCGTTAGGAGCATGTGCTTGTGCTTCTGCGCCAGGACCGAAGCCAATGCAAGGGATTCCGTTACGACCCATGATGGATACACCATTTGTGGAGAATGTCCATTTGTCAGTTAAAGGACGAGCTTTACGTTCTGCCAATGTTACTTCTGCACCAATACGTTCTGTACCATACAAGGAAATATAAGATTCTTCTAACGCTTGAGTTACTTTATGATCTTTAGGAATTACCCATGTTGGGAAGTAGCATTCGATTGGATATGTTAATCCAGTCCAAGATGGACGTGCATATTCGTACATGGATACTTTCGCGCCATATTTTTGTACTGCTGGTAAATCTTCGATTTCTTTCAAGCAACTTTGCCATGTTTCACCTGCTGTCATACGACGGTCAAGGGATACTGCGCAAGAATCTGCTACTGCACAACGACTTGGAGATGTGTAGAAGATTTGGGAAGTTGTTACTGTACCACGGCCCAAGAAACGAGCTTCTTCATAATGGTCAGGGTTGAATTTAGGGTCTAACATTTTTTCTAAGCCACGAACACGAGTACTTTCTGTAGAATTGTTTGCATTCAATGCACGTACGTCTTGTAAAATGTCAGCCATTTTGTAGATTGCATTGTCACCGCGATCTGGTGCAGAACCATGGCAAGATACGCCTTCTACATCGATACGGATTTCCATACGACCACGTTGACCGCGATAGATACCGCCATCAGTTGGCTCTGTGGATACTACGAATTCTGGACGGATACCACGTTCTTTAATGATATATTCCCAGCATAATCCATCGCAATCTTCTTCTTGTACTGTACCAACTACTAATACACGGTATTTATCATTCAATAAACCTAAGTCTTTCATGATTTTTGCTCCGTATACTGCAGATACGATACCACCTAATTGGTCAGATACACCACGACCACCGATTTCAGTGTCGCTTTCGAAACCTTCATATGGATCGAAGTTCCAGTTGTCACGGTTACCGATACCTACTGTATCAATATGTCCATCAAAAGCAATCAATGTTTTACCAGTGCCCATGTAGCCAAGAATGTTACCCATTGGATCCACTTCTACTTCGTCGAATCCTAAATCTTTCATTTCTTTTTCAATGCGGCGAACGTGTTGTTCTTCTTCCGCACTTTCACCAGGGAATGCAACGATTTCTCTTAAAAATTTTGTCATTGCTGCTTCATAGCCTTGCGCTGCTGCTTTTACGGCTTGTAAATCCATTACCTTTTCCTCCTTGTAATACACATATACATATAGGTTAAAGTTAAAATTAACTGTATATGACTTAAATAGTTAGATTAAAATTTCCCTTGCCACACGATTTCTTGATAACGTGTTGGATCAGTATCTCCTTCTGTGGAGAAGCAAAGTACTTTAGAATCTTTAGTAAGTCCTAATTCTTCTTTCAAATCTTTGTATTCTTCCATAGTCATAGCTGCTGCTACTAAACCAAATGGAACCGCTCCAGATTCGCCAGAAATAATGCTTGCATCACCTTTGATTGGCGCTGCAGACATTCTCATACCTAAGGATGCTACCCAATCTGGTGCAGATACAAATACGTCTACATGGTTTTTCAAAATATCCCAAGAAATTGTATTTGGTTCACCACATGCAAGTCCAGCCATGATTGTTTGTAAGTCGCCACCTACGATACGTAAGTCGCCATCACCTGCTTTAGCGCCTTTGTATAGGCAATCTGCTGCAGATGCTTCTACTACCACAATTTTAGGTTTTACTGGTGCATCTTTGTAGCGATTTACCACATAACCTGTTACGGCACCTGCTAAGGAACCAACACCAGCTTGTACGATAACATGTGTAGGTACATCTACGCCAGCTGCTTCTAATTGCTCAGTAGCTTCTAATGCCATTGTACCATAACCTTGCATGATCCATGTAGGAATTTCTTCATATCCATCCCATGCTGTATCTTGGATAACAACACCATGATCTACTTTTTTGGATTCTGCTGTAGCTAAACGTACGCAATCATCGTAGTTCATTTCTTCGATAGTGACTGTAGCACCTTCAGCTGCAATATTTTGTTTACGAGTTTCTGTAGAACCTTTTGGCATAAATACCACTGATTTTTGGCCCAATTTATTAGCTGCCCAAGCAACTCCACGACCATGGTTTCCATCAGTAGCTGTGAAGAATGTAGCTTGACCAAATTCATCACGCAATTCTTTGGATGTCAAAATGTCATATGGCAAATCAGATACTTGTTTACCTGTTTCTTTCGCAATGAATTTTGCAATTGCATAAGAACCGCCTAACACTTTAAATGCATTAAGTCCGAAACGATAGGATTCATCTTTAATGAATAAGCGACCTAATCCTAAGTGTTCAGCCATGCGTGGCAATTCAGTAAGTGGAGTTTCTTGATATTGCGGAAAACTCTTATGAAATTCGCGCACTCCTTCACTTTCTTTCACGTTCATTGCACAGGTGTTCAAATCCTCTGATGCGGGCATTGTATTCTTAACCCATTGAATTCGTTCCATGTAACTCTTCCTCCTCTTTTACTTGATTCAAATCATTATATAAAGTAAATTTAGAAACATTGAAATATTCCGATATTTTGTCAGATGCTTTTGAAATTAAAAAAGCGCCTTGACAATATAAATATCGTATTGCTTCCAAGCGCTCATTTTTATTCATTAAATGTGCTGGTCGCCCTACTACTTTTTCTGCTTGAGATAACATATCGCTCAACAAATCACTTACAGATGTAACAATTCGTTCTCCTTTTGTTTCCCAGGCATGATTACTAGATGTAATAATTCGATCTAATGAATTTTGTAAGGTAATAAAATCAGTAATATCATAATTAATACATAATAGATACTGTAATCTACCTTCATCATCACGTATATACATCGTGCTAGATCGAAGTACCCTTCCATCTTTAGTCCGTGTGAGATAAGCTTGCTTACCTTGACACTTTCCATCGTCATCTCGTATCGCATCAAGTACTGCATGCGAGGCACCATCACCTACATTTCGGTTTGAAATATCTCCGTGCTCGATATATACAATAGAACTCTCTAATGTTTCTATCTGCACATCGTGAATTAGTACTTCACATGAAGCTCCAAATTGTGTCGCAATACCATGCGCAATTACCTTTAATTGTTCTAGTTTCATAATTGTCTCCTAACTATCATTTAGGCTTTCTAACAATTTATTAGGTATGTCCCTATTATAGCACTGTCATACTTATAATTCAATACTCTTTCTAAATATTTTTTAGGTTTTCTAATTTTTTATCAGGTGATATTTTTCACAATCCTTCCATGACAAAAAATAAAGGTAGATTGAATCATAAACTCAATCTACCTCTATCTAATATACTAGAATACCTCTTAGTATGGAACTTCTGTTTTACGCGCTACGCCAGTTTTGATAGCTGTTTCAGCTACTGCTTTTGCCACTGCCAATGGAACGCGTTTGTCGAATGCATTAGCTACTACGTAGTCTTCTGCTAATTCTTCATCTGTTACAAGAGCTGCTAATGCCTCAGCGGCTGCCAATTTCATTTCATCATTAATTTCACGTGCTTGTACATCGATGGCACCACGGAAGATGCCAGGGAATACATTCACGTTGTTGATTTGGTTAGGTGCATCGCTACGACCTGTACCCATTACACGTACACCAGCTGCTTTCGCTTCTTCGTACATTACTTCTGGAACTGGGTTAGCCATTGCAAATACGATAGCATCATCAGCTAAGCTTTCTAAAATTTCTTTTGTGAAAGCACCTGCTGCAGATACACCTAACAATACGTCAGCACCTTTTGCAATTTCCGCCAAGTTGCCAGTTTTTGTTTCTTGATCCAATGTTTTGATCAACTCAGCTTGTAAAGAATCTAGACGTTTGTAGTCTTTGTTCAATACGCCGGAGCTTACCATCAATGTGATGTCGCGAGCGCCTGCCAAGTACAATAGACGAGCGATGTTCGCACCGGCTGCACCAGCACCATTTACAACGATTTTCACTTTGGACAAGTCTTTTTTCACGAAGCGAAGGGCTGCTTTTACACCTGCTAAGCAAGCGATGGCTGTGCCGTGTTGGTCATCATGGAATACAGGGATTTCCAACTCTTCTTTCAAGCGATTTTCGATTTCGTAGCATTTAGGAGAAGAAATATCTTCTAAGTTAATACCAGCAAAGTTTTTTTGCACTAATTTTACAGTGTTGATCAACACGTCCGGATCTTTTGTATCGATGACCAAAGGAATGCAATCTACATTGCCGAAACGTTTGAACAACAAGGATTTCCCTTCCATTACTGGAATCGCTGCCGCTGCACCGATATCACCTAAACCCAATACACGAGTACCGTCAGATACAACAGCGACCATATTAGAACGACATGTTAAGTCGAAGGATTTATCTTCATCTTCTTTGATATGAAGGCATGGTTCTGCTACACCTGGAGTATATGCTACCGTTAAATCATGAGAATCTTTTAATTCGTATTTTGTTCCAGTTTGCAAGAAACCTTTTAGTTCCAAGCGTTTTTCAATTGCCTCTTGTTTTACGTCCATGGGAAAACCTCCTAGATTTTCAATGATGGTAAGTTTCTACCGTAAAAGATTTCAGCCATTTCTTGTTTAAGCTGTTGGTTGATTTGTTTACGCTCTTTCAGCGTCAAATCTTCTTCGGTAATACCAA
>CAUQUX010000039.1:0-9824 GCA_963521235.1 uncultured Veillonella sp.
TCTTACAAGAATTACACGACTTATTGGACAATCATGGAAAGGATACAACACATGAATGAGTTACATCCAATTATTAGTGCCCGATTTTCAGATCATGTAGACACGTTAAGTGCTACTTATGAAGTAATGGGGGTCATAGAAGACATGGCGGAGCGTTGTAAAGTGGCGCTAGCTGCAGGCAATAAAATTTTATTTTGTGGTAATGGTGGTTCCGCCGCAGATTCTCAGCATTTAGCAGCGGAATTAGTGGGACGCTTTCAAAAAGAACGTCGTTCCTTAGCATCCATTGCGCTGACTACAGATACGTCTATTTTGACGGCAGTAGGCAATGATTATGGGTATGATGAAGTGTTTGCCCGACAAGTAAATGGCTTAGGCCGTTCTGGAGATATTTTGATTGGTATTTCCACATCTGGAAATAGTAAAAATGTGGTAAAAGCGGTAGAAGCGGCTCGTAATATTGGTATGCATACCTTTGCCTTTACTGGTGAAGGTGGTGGAAAGATGGCAGAATTATGCGACTTAACCTTTGCCGTGCCATCAAAAGTGACAGCCCGCATTCAAGAGATGCATATTTTAGCGGGTCATATTTTATGTGAATTGGTGGAAGAAGATTATGCCTAATCGTACATTACAATCCTTTTTGCTTCGTGATTTACCACAATTACAAGTAGGGGTTATTGGTGACTGCATGCTAGATCGCTATATTTTTGGCGATGTGAGCCGTATTTCTCCAGAATCTCCAGTGCCTGTGAATTTAGTGCAACGTGAAACGGAAGTGTTAGGCGGTGCCGCCAATGTGGCGAATAACTTGGCTCAATTAGATTGCCAAGTGCATATGGCAGCTCGTGTAGGCGATGATGCACATGGCACGATAGTGCGTCAATTATTGGCAGATAATGGCATACAAAGTACAGGAGTATTTACGGAAGAGACCATTCCGACTACAACAAAAACACGCATTTTAGGTGGACAACAGCAGATGATTCGCTTAGATTATGAAGTGAATCAACCAATATCTAAAGATAGTGAAACAACCATCCTTACTTGGCTAGATGATTTGTTACATAAAGGTTTACAAGGGCTTGTCATTTCTGATTATGGGAAAGGCATTTGCCAACCATCCTTGCTAAGCCAAGTATTCGGTAAAACTCGAGCAGCTGGCATTATGACTATTGTGGATCCGAAAGGCTCTGACTGGTCAAAATATAACGGGGCTACTTGCATTACTCCTAATGTGAAGGAACTCAGCGAAGCCGCAGGCTATGAAGTGCCAAACACAGATGAAGCGGTTGTTACAGCAGCGAAGCATATTTTGGATAACATGGAACTAGATTTCATCATAGTTACTCGCTCGGCTAAAGGGATTACCTTAGTTCGAAAAGATGGTAATGTGTGGCATAATGCAGAAACGAAACAACAAGATGTATTCGATGTGAGTGGTGCCGGTGATACGGTAGTAGCCATGATGCTCACTACATTAATTGCGGGCTTATCTATTCGTGCAGCTTTAGTGGCAGCCAATGCAGCAGCCGGCGTGGTAGTATCAAAAGTAGGTACCTATCCAATTCACCGTCAGGAACTATTAGATTTGTTGTCTTCTATGAAAGCAAAAAAAGAAGATAAAGACAACGTTTATTCCGTAGATATATTAGCTCAAAAAATTAGGCTTTGGCAAGATCGTGGAGAAGTGGTTGTCTTTACGAATGGTTGCTTTGATATTTTACATCGTGGTCACTTGACCTATTTAAAAGAGGCAGCAACACTGGGTGATCATTTGGTGGTGGCCCTCAATTCTGATAGTTCTGTACGCCGTTTAAAGGGTGATAGTCGTCCTATCAATCATGAACTAGATAGAGCCTTGTTGATGAGTTCTTTAGGCTTTGTGGATGGTGTGGTTCTCTTCGAAGAAGATACGCCGGCGGAAGTGCTTTCACAGTTGCGACCCAATATATTGGTCAAAGGTGGAGATTACAAACCAGAAGAGGTGATTGGCAAAGAATTTGTAGAGGAAGTGCAAATCTTGCCGTTCGAAGATGGCTATTCCACAACAGGAATCATTGAACGTATTCAAGGATTAGTAGAGGAAGGAAAATTATGATTATTGTTACAGGTGGTGCTGGATTTATCGGTTCCAATATTGTAAAACAGTTGAATAATAAAGGGCGCAATGATATTCTCATCGTTGATGATTTGACGGATGGTCGTAAAATCCGAAATATTGAAATGTTGGATTTTGCGGATTATATTGATTACGAAGATTTTGATACGGCTGTGGAAGAAAACACATTTGATTGTGGTCCTATCGAAGTGGTATTCCATGAAGGTGCTTGCGCGGACACAATGAATTACGATGGCAGATACATGATGAAAAACAACTATGAAGGGTCTAAAAACCTCTTTCATTATTGCCAAGAACGTCGAGTTCCTTTCATTTATGCGTCATCTGCGTCTACATATGGACATGGGACCAATGGATTCCGTGAGAATCCAGCTTGTGAGCAAGCGTTGAATCCATACGCCTATTCTAAATTATTGTTTGACCGCTATGTAGCGAAGTTCAGAAACCATTTACAACTGCAATCGCAATGTGTGGGTTTGCGCTATTTCAATGTATTTGGACCGAATGAAACACATAAAGATAAGATGGCATCCTTGGTGCGCCAAATGTACTATAAATTGATGGAAACTGGAGAAATCACCTTGTTCAAAGGCATTGATGGCTATGGTGATGGTGAGCAAACACGTGATTTTATCTATGTAAATGACGTGGTAAATGTAAACTTCTATTTCTGGGAACATCCTGAAATTAGTGGCGTATTCAACTGCGGTACCGGTCATGCTCATACTTTCAACGAATTTATGAAAGCTGTTATTTCCTTCGCGGGAAAAGGTGAGATTCGTTACATTGACTTCCCAGAAGTGTTGAAAGGGAAATACCAAAGTTATACGCAGGCAGATACTACCAAATTGCTAGCTGCTGGCTATGACAAAGGATTTACATCATTAGAACAGGCTGTCCATGAGTATTGTGCATTATTACGAGATAATGAAGGGTATGTAAAATAATGGAAACTAGAAATGTATTATTTTTAGATCGTGATGGGGTTATTAACGTCGATGTAGGATATTTAAGTGACCCTGCGAAATTGGAATTCATTCCTGGAGCAATTGAAGCTATGAAAGAAGCCCAACAACGTGGCTATGATATTATTGTGGTAACAAACCAAAGTGGTGTCGCACGAGGCTACTACACAGAGGAAGATGTGCAAGCGTTACATGCTGAAATGTCTCGACGTTTAGAAGCGGAAGGCGTAACAATTTTAGCATACTATTATTGTCCACATCATCCAGAAGGAACGGTGGAAGCGTATAAACAAGATTGCGATTGCCGCAAACCAAACCCAGGTATGCTAACAAAAGCCATTGAAGAGTGGAATGTAGATGTAGATGGCAGTTTCTTAGTAGGGGATAAACCATCTGATGCGCAGGCTGCTGAGTCCATTGGCATGCGTGCGTACCCATTTGAAGAAGACAACTTAATGACATTCTTAGAGCCTATTTTTGCCTGGGAAGAAGGCAGAAAGCTATTGGGGCTGTAATGGTAGAACGAACACTTGTATGAGGCACCTCATAAGGTGTTCGTTTTCTTGTAGTGTAAGAAAAGTTACATTTTATGATTGACGGAATAGCTGATTTGTACTACTCTATACGAGGAACTAACTGTATAGTCTGTATCAAGAAGAACAGAACTGAGTTCCATTTTTTAGTATTGGTTCGACTTATATCCTAAGGGAATAAGAACGGAGGAAAACATGGAAAAAGAAACAGCGTTGCAAACACAACCATCGCAAAAATTTACGGTACGTCAATTAACGATTATTGGCTTATTGGCAGGGATTACGATTGTACTTGGCATGACAGGATGGGGCTTTGTGCCAATCCCACCAATTAGTGGGACCATCTTGCATATTCCAACCCTTTTAGGTGGTATCGTAGAAGGTCCTAAAGTGGGGATGTCAGTAGGGTTCTTATTTGGTGCTTACAGTATGGTACGAGCGTATATGTCACCGAATGTTTTATCTTTCGTGTTTATGAATCCAATCATTTCTATATTACCAAGAATGTTGATTGGTTTAGTAGCAGCGTTGGTATATATGTACTTGCCAGTTAAGGTAAGAGCTATCCGTATTGGTGTAGCCGCTTTCTTAGGAAAAGTCACAAGTACTATCCTTGTATTGACTGGTATTTATACAATCTATGGTGTAGAATTTGCAAAGGCAACACACATTTCACAAGAAGCTGTATTTGATGTGGTGATGGGTATTGCATGGTCTCATGGTATTCCAGAAGCACTATTAGGAGTAGCCGTTGTAACACCTGTGGCACTAGCTGTCATCAAAAAATTTAAATGATAATGAAATTGAGTGTATAGACTGCTCATGCATTCAAGTACGGATTTTTTAAATCGGATATAATCAAGAAGTGAATTAGCAAAGACTGATCACTTCTTGTTTTTTTATGTGTTAGGAGGAGTATACTCATGAATTGGAAAAACGATTAATCTACTTTGTGGGTGATAAACCTTCTGATGTACAGGCTGCTGAAGCGATTGGAATGCGTGCCTATCCATTTGAAGAAGAAAATTTAATGACATTCCTAACACCTATCTTCGCTTGGGAAGAAGGCAGAAAATTGTTAGGGCTGTAATGGTAGAACGAACACTTGTATGAGGCACCTCATAAGGTGTTCGTTTTCTTGTAGTGTAAGAAAAGTTACATTTTATGATTGACGGAATAGCTGATTTGTACTACTCTATACGAGGAACTAACTGTATAGTCTGTATCAAGAAGAACAGAACTGAGTTCCATTTTTTAGTATTGGTTCGACTTATATCCTAAGGGAATAAGAACGGAGGAAAACATGGAAAAAGAAACAGCGTTGCAAGCACAGCCATCGCAAAAATTTACGGTACGTCAATTGACAATTATTGGTTTATTGGCAGGGATTACGATTGTGTTAGGTATGACAGGTTGGGGCTTTGTGCCAATTCCACCAATCAGTGCTACTATCTTGCATATTCCAACCATCTTAGGTGGTGTTGTGGAAGGTCCTAAGGTAGGTATGTCAGTAGGTTTCTTATTCGGTGCCTATAGTATGGTACAAGCTTACATGGCGCCTAATATTTTATCCTTTGCATTCATGAATCCAGTCATTTCTGTAGTACCAAGAATATTGATCGGTTTAGTGGCGGCGTTGGTGTATATGTATGTACCAATTAAGGTGAAAGCAATTCGTATCGGCTTAGCTGCATTCTTGGGAACAGCTACTAATACAATCCTTGTAATGACTGGTATTTACACAATTTATGGGGTAGAATTTGCTAAGGCAACACACATTGCACCAGAAACTGTATTTAACGTGGTAATGGGTATTGTATGGTCTCACGGTATTCCAGAAGCATTATTAGCGGTAGCTGTAGTAACACCAGTAGCCATAGCGGTGATGAAGAAGTATAAATGATAATGATATTGAGTGTATGGACTGCTCATGCATTCAAGCACGGATTTTTTAAATCATATATAATCAAGAAGTGAATTAGCAAAGACTAATCACTTCTTGTTTTTTATGTGTCAGGAGGAGAATACTCATGAATTGGAAAAAAAGATTAACCTATTTTGTACTAGGGGCTACTATGGTGGCTACTGCAGTCGGTATTGCTGGCTGCGGTAATGATACAAAACAAGCGGCACCGGCTGAAAAAATGAAGGTCGTTACGACTGTGTTCCCTGTATATGATGTAGCGAAACAAGTAGGGGGAGATAAAGTTGATGTGTCTTTATTAGTACCTCCAGGAGCAGAACCACATGATTGGGATCCAACGGCAAAAGATTTGAAAGAAATCGGTACGGCAAAAGTATTCTTGTATAGCGGTGCAGGCTTGGAACCAACAGAAAAGATTTTAGAAAAAGATGTGCTACAAAAAGCACAACCAGTAGAATTGTCTAAATCTGTTACTTTGCTGCCAGCTCCAGATGAAGATGAAGACGAACATGATCATGACCACGACAAAGATCATAAAGACGACAAAGATCATAAAGATGACAAAGATCATAAAGATGACAAGGATCATAAAGAAGATAAACATGAGCACGAACATGAACATGGCGAGTTTGATCCACATGTATGGTTAGACCCAATGAATGTTGCTAAAGAAGTGGATGCCGTTGTAGAAGCCTTCTCTAAAGCAGACCCTACGAATGCAAAATACTATGAAGCTAACGGCAAAGCATACAAAGAAAAATTACAAGCTTTGCATGCTAAATATGAAGAATTTGGTAAAACACAACATGATAAACATTTAGTAGTTAGCCATATGGCATTTGGTTACTTAGCGAACGCATACGGCTTTGAACAATTAGGCATCATGGGTGTATCTCCAGATGCAGAACCAACACCAGAACGCATGGCGGATATTGTTGGTTTCATCAAAGAACATAATGTAAAAGCAATCTTCAGTGAAGAATTAGTAAGCCCTAAATTGGCTAATGCCATCGCTGCTGAAACAGGTGTAAAAGTGTATGTATTGAACCCTGCAGAAGGCTTGACTGAAGAACAAGCACAAAAAAATGTAACATACCTTGACATCATGGAAGAAAACCTTAAAACATTGAAAGAAGCATTAGCTCACTAATTCCTATGCCTTATGCTTGCTTGAAACGGTATTAGATGATAATATAATAGAGTAAGTTTGTGCTTAGGAGGAATGAAGATGTCTAAACGTATTCGTACAATTAACACTGAATCCCTACAAAAAACTGCTAAAACAGGCGGCTGCGGCGAATGTCAAACATCTTGCCAATCTGCTTGCAAAACTAGCTGTACAGTAGGCAATCAAGTGTGCAAACAAAAATAATCATTGGATTAGCAAAAAGCTGTTCACCATTCGGTGGACAGCTTATTTGTTGTATATCACATCTAGGATTATACTAGAAAAAATCCCCCTAGATGTACCAGATCTAGGGGGATTATGTAGGCTAACCCTTTATATCTTTCAGCTTGTCGAAATTATAATATATGTACTTCAAAAGTACAATTTTTTGCATACTATAATTTTAGAAAAAGTATACTCTATATTGATAGCTTTCTATACGTCATGGGTATAAAGTGATATAATACAAATTAGACTTTAGTAAGTTAATGGAGGTATGAATGTTAGAATTACAACCGATGATTCATAAATTTAAAATGAAAGATAAGTTCTTTCTATTGGATGTAAATAGTGGAATTATTCACGTTATTGATGAACTTATTGATCGCGTATTAGATATCTATAACGGCACAAACCGTGATGCTGTACATAGTGCGTTAGATGCTACAGAGGATGCGGCGGAATTAGATGAAATTATGGATGAGTTAGATGAACTCATCAAAGAGGAAATACTTTTTGCGCCTATGTCTGCAGAGTTTAAACTAGTGGTGGATGAAAAGCCAATTGTAAAAGCTCTTTGTTTAAATATTGCTCATGATTGCAACTTAGCTTGTAAATATTGTTTTGCTAGTCAAGGTGATTACGGCGGAGTAAAACGGGAATTAATGAGTTTTGACGTAGCGAAACGTGCTGTAGATTTCTTGATTTCTATGAGTGGCTCACGCCAACATTGTGAAATTGATTTCTTTGGTGGCGAGCCATTGTTGAACTGGGATGTAGTGAAACAAACCGTAGAATACATTGAATCTATCCAAGACAAACATGGTAAAATTTTTAAATTGACATTGACCACTAACGGCATGTTACTAACACAGGATAAAATCGATTATGTGAACGAACATGACATGAGTTTAGTACTATCCTTAGATGGTCGGGAAGATGTGCATAATAGTATGCGCCCAAGCTCTGGTGGCAGAGATACATACCAAACAGTGGCAAAAAACTTAGTCAATGCTGTAAAACAACGCGATGGCCGTGAATACTATGTGCGTGGTACTTACACGCACAATAACTTAGACTTTTGTAAAGACGTAGAGGCGATGTCCGACTTAGGCTTTGAACATTTGTCGATGGAACCAGTGGTTGGTGAAGACGGTGCTTATGTGTTGCGTCCAGAAGATATGCCAACGATTGAAAAAGAATATGAAAAATTGGCAGACTTATATTTAGAACGTCAACTAGCAGGTTGGGGTGAGAAGTTTAACTTCTTCCACTTCCGTATGGACTTGTACCGTGGACCATGTATGGCAAAACGCTTACGCGGTTGCGGAGCTGGTCATGAGTATATGGCCGTCGTACCAAATGGAGATATTTATCCATGTCACCAATATGTTGGTAAAGATGGCTATGTGATCGGTACGGTCTTTGAAGGTTTGAAAAATTTCGAGATTCCTACGCAGTTCCGAAATACTCATGTATTTACGAAAGAAATTTGCGCTAACTGTTGGGCGAAATTCTTCTGCTCTGGCGGTTGCCATGCAAACAATGAAACATTAGGTGGAGACCTTAGCACACCGTACGAATTGGGATGTAAATTACAGAAAAAACGTATTGAATGTGCTATCATGATTCAAGCTGAACTGGATGCAGCAGGAATCCGACAAGAAAATCATTAAAATTATATAACAGAAGGGAGGCGGGTTCTATGAAGGCATATACCATACATGTAACAGGCATTGTACAGGGCATAGGATTCCGCCCCTTTGTGTCTAAACTAGCCCACGAATTAGGAATTGTGGGCACAGTGAGAAATGACACGAGCGGTGTGGAAATACACATACAAGGTGTAGAGGCAGATTGCCAACTATTTATAGAGCGATTGCAATCTGATTTGCCTATGCATGGACGCATTGATACTTTGCGTGTAGAACCAACAGACTTGCAATCATTGGACTCGTTTACGATTATTGTATCCCAAGGGGTGAAAGGCAATGCTTTCATTGGTGCTGATATGGCGCCTTGCGAGGAGTGCTTGCATGATATACAAGATCCTGAGAATCGACGTTTTCACTATGGGTTTACCAATTGTACGAACTGTGGTCCTCGGTATACGATTATTGAAAGTACACCCTATGACCGTGACACAACGTCTATGAAAGTATTCCCTATGTGTGAAGACTGTCAGAAGGAATATGAGGATCTCGAAGGTCGACGATACCATGCGGAGCCCAATGCTTGCGAGCAGTGTGGCCCCATGTTTACATTACAAGGTACAGATGGAACGGTGCTTGCTAGTGGACAGGATGCCATCAAGAGAGCCAAAGAGCATATACAACATGGTTCTATTGTAGCCGTAAAAGGTGTTGGTGGTTATCATTTGGTCTGTGATGCTTTACAAGAAAAAGCGGTGCAAACCTTACGCCAGCGAAAAGGACGACCTAGAAAACCCTTGGCGGTCATGGCAGGATCTTTGGAAATGGCAAAACAGTATGTGCATATATCTAACACAGAAGAAGAACTGTTGTTAAGTCCTGCAAGGCCGATTGTGTTGTTGCGAAAGTTAGCAGAGTATAATACTGTGGCACCTAGTGTAGCCCCTGGTATGGAAACCTTAGGTATTTTGCTGCCCTATGCTCCGTATCACTACAGTTTAGTACCGCCTAATGCTCTATGGGTCATGACTAGTGCGAACCGCAGTGGTGATCCTGTATTATATAATGATGCCCAGGCATTGGAAGAATTACAGGGAATAGCCGATTATATATTGACACATAATCGAGAGATTATCTCTCCTGTAGATGATTCTGTGGTACAAGTGGTGGATGATAAACCAATCATGATTCGCCGTAGCCGAGGATACGTACCTGTATCCATTCCTGTAGTAGCATTAGAG
>CAUQUX010000040.1:0-9731 GCA_963521235.1 uncultured Veillonella sp.
TATGGTCTACCATAACCTCAGAATTTCCATGGTCTGCTGTAATTAATAATTGACCGTTCATCTCTCGAATGGCTTTCACGATTTCTGAAAGTCCCGCGTCTACGGCTAAAATTGCTCGTTTTGCGGCCTCAAAATCACCCGTATGGCCCACCATATCTGGGTTTGCATAATTCAAGATAATCATATCATACTCGCCACTACGAATAGCGGATACAACCTTTTCTGTCACCTCTGGAGCACTCATTTCTGGTTGCAAATCATAGGTAGCCACCTTAGGAGATGGCACCAAGATTCTGTCCTCCCTAGGGAACACATCTTCTTTGCCGCCATTGAAGAAATACGTCACATGGGCATATTTCTCCGTTTCTGCAATGCGTAGTTGACGGTAACCACCCTTGGACAACACTTCCCCTAAGGTATCCGTCAACAATTCTTTGTCATACACTACAGGCACTGGCAAATCCGCCTCATAGCGAGTCATACTTGCCACATAGGAGCCTTGTAGTACACGTTTTCGTTCAAATCCAGTGAAATCAGGATCCACCACGGCACGCACCAATTGACGAGCCCGGTCCGGACGGAAGTTAAAGAACAAAATTGCATCGCCATCTTGCATACCTTCGTACCCTTCCACCACAGATGGAATGACAAATTCATCAGTTGTTTCATCAGCATAACTGCGTTCTACCGCTTCATGAGCACAAGCCACTGGGGTACCACTACCACAGACCATGGCATTGTACGCCAATTGTACCCGTTCCCATCGTTGATCACGGTCCATACCATAATAGCGACCGCCTACCGTCCCAATCGATCCTAAGCCCAATTCTTTGCAATAGTGAGCAATATCATCAATATAGGCCAACGCACTTTGTGGTGGCACATCACGACCATCTAAGAACGCATGGATATAGACTGTTCCTACACCGGCATCCTTAGCACCACGAAGTAGTGCCTTCAAGTGATCAATATGCGAGTGGACGCCACCATCCGACAACAAGCCCACTAAATGTAAGGCTTGCTTAGCCCCTTCTTCATAGGCTTTCACCAAGGTAGGACGAGTAAACAAGGTCCCTTCTTGCGCCTCTTTTGTAATGCGTGTCAATTCTTGATACACAATGCGTCCTGCACCAATGTTCAAATGACCTACTTCGGAGTTTCCCATTTGTCCATCCGGCAAGCCTACTGCCATACCAGACGCTTCCAATAGGGTGTGCGGACACTCCTCCCATAATTGTAAAAATGTTTGGGGATTCGCTTGTACCACCGCATTGGTTGGATCCTGTCCATCCCCTATACCAAATCCATCGAGGATGGTCAGCATCACTGGTCCTTTTAATTTTGCCATACTGTACCTCAAACCTGTGTTAGCAGGCTCTAATAATTCCTGTGAAAGTCTCTGCATCCAATGAAGCACCGCCCACCAAAGCACCATCTACATGGGCTTGGGCTAAAATATCTTTTGCATTCTCTGGTTTTACACTGCCACCGTATAAAATGCGTACTTGCTCTGCAATTTCAGGTGTATACATGGCTCCAATTTTCTCGCGAATGCTTTGGCATACTTCGCCCGCTTGTTCTGCCGTAGCGGTACGACCTGTGCCAATAGCCCAAATTGGTTCATAGGCAATGACAACTTCCGGCATTTCTTCCGCTGGTACACCATGCAATCCCATTTCTAGTTGAGAATGAATGAAAGCCACTGTTTCCCCGCTTTCCCTTTGATTTAAACTTTCACCCACACAAAGAATAGGGCTCATACCATGTTGCAAAACAATGCGTACCCGCTTGTTCACGCAGCGATCTGCTTCTTTAAAAATAGAGCGGCGTTCTGAGTGACCTACAATCACATAGGACACGCCTAAATCTGTTAACATCGCTGGAGATACTTCCCCTGTGTAGGCACCAGTTTCCTCATGGAACACATTTTGCGCGCCTACACGAACCTTCGTATCCTCCGCTAAATCAGCCACTGTACTGATAGCTGTGAAAGGCGGACATACCACCACATCACAATGAGCATCAGTCACTAATGTTTTTAATTGTTCTACAAATACAGTTGCTTCTGTATTCGTCATATGCATTTTCCAGTTTCCTGCAATAATCGGTTGTCGCATGATAACCTCCTACGCCTCTTGTAAAGCTGCAATACCTGGTAACACCTTGCCTTCTAGGTATTCTAAAGACGCACCGCCACCAGTGGAAATATGAGAAATTTTATGGCTTAAGCCACTTTTTTCAATAGCCGCCACAGAGTCACCGCCACCTACAATCGTAGTGGCACTTGCTTCTGCTACCGCTTTTGCTACGGCGTTCGTACCACCTGCAAAGGCTTCCATTTCAAATACGCCCATAGGACCATTCCAAACGATCATTTTCATCGGTGCCAAAGCCTCTGCAAATAACTCACGACTCTTCGGACCAATATCTAATGCCATCCAGCCATCTTCAATAGCCGTCGCATCTACTACTTTATGATTCGCCGTTTCGCTGAACGCATCAGCCACAACGAAATCTACCGGTAATAATAGATTCGTGTTGGTTTCTTTCGCACGAGCAATTAATTCACGGGCCAATTCAAATTTATCTGCTTCCACTAAGGAAGTGCCTACATTGTGACCTTGTGCCGCTATGAAAGTATTCGCCATGCCACCGCCGATGATCAACACTTCTACTTTTGGTAATAAGTTGGAAATAACTTCGATTTTGTCACTGACCTTAGCACCACCAATGATGGCTGCAAATGGGTGTTCAGGATGCTCTACAGCACCACCCACATAGCGAATTTCTTTTTCTAACAAGAAACCTGCTCCCATTGGTAAGTATTTCGTAATTCCTTCCACGGAAGCATGAGCACGATGGGATACGCCGAAGGCATCATTAACGCCTACTTCTGCTAAGTCGGCTAAAGCTTTGGCAAAGGCAGGGTCATTTTTTTCTTCTTCTTTGTAGAAACGAAGATTTTCTAACACTACCACATCCCCAGATTTCATTTCAGATACAGCCTTCGCTGGAATTTCGCCAATGCAATCTTCTACAAAACGAACTGGTTGTTCTAATAATTCACCCAATCGTTTTGCACAAGGTGCCAATGTAAATTCTGGTTTGCGTTCTCCTTTAGGACGTCCTAAATGAGAAGCAATCACCACTTTCGCACCTTCTCCAATCAAATGGCGCAATGTGGGTAATGTAGCACGAATCCGTGTGTCATCAGTGATAACACCGTCTTTCAAAGGTACATTAAAATCTACACGAACAAATACTGTTTTATTCGCTACATTCATATTCGCTAGTGAAAGTTTCATAGTATCTCCTATATATATTAAACATGCCAAAAAGGGACTACTGCCGTAGTCCCTGATAGATTATAAGCCTCGTTTGCTCATGTACACAGCTAGGTCAACGATACGAGAGGAATAACCCCACTCATTGTCATACCAAGCTACTACTTTTGCCATATTGCCTTCCATCACCATTGTCAAGTCTGCATCTACAATAGAACTACGAGCATCGCCATTGAAGTCTTTGGATACTAATGGCAAATCAGATACGCCAAGAATACCTTTTAATTCACCTTCAGCTGCTTTGCGGAATGCCGCATTGATGCTTTCTTTAGTTGCTTCTTTTTCAAGTTCTACTACTAAGTCTGTTACAGACACATTTGGAGTAGGTACACGAAGAGCAAAGCCATTTAATTTACCTTTCAACTCTGGTAATACAAGAGCTACTGCTTTTGCTGCGCCTGTTGTAGTAGGAATAATGGACATCGCTGCTGCACGAGCACGACGTAAGTCTTTATGTGGTGCATCCAATACACGTTGGTCATTTGTATAAGAGTGCACTGTTGTCATCATGCCACGTTTGATGCCAAATTCTTGATGCAATACTTTGGCAAATGGAGCTAAACAGTTTGTTGTACAGCTTGCATTAGATACAACATGGTGTGTAGCTGGATCGTATTCACTTTCATTCACGCCCATAACGATAGTTTTATCTTCATCTTTACCTGGTGCGGAAATAATTACTTTTTTAACAGTACCACCCAAATGAGCCGCTGCTTTTTCACGAGAGCGGAATACGCCAGTACATTCGATAACTACTTCTACACCTTCACCAGACCAATCAATATTCGCTGGATCACGATCACAGAATACACGAGTACGTTTGCCATCTACTACTAAGTAGTTTCCATCTATTGTTACATCACAGCTCAAGTTACCATGAATAGAGTCATGCTTGAACAGCAAAGCGGAACCTTCAATATCACCAGTATCGTTAATGGCTACTACTTCCACATCTGGGTTGTTAAGAGCCGCGCGCATTACGCATTTACCAATACGACCAAAGCCATTAATACCAATCTTCACTGCCATAATCAATTCCTCCTAAAATTTCTTATACTATATAAGTGGTTATACCTCTATTTTACAAGACTATTGGGGTTGGTGCAAGTTTTTTGTACCTGTAAGTGGACAACAAAAAACCGAAGCAATACAAAGTATTGCTCCGGTAAAAACTAATCTTCTATCATTCTCTGACACAGGTCTCCTACATTTGTACACTGAGTATCATATGAGATACTGGATACATTTCTTGTATTTTCAAAGGCTTGAGTAAAATGTTTTACTATTGTCCTTAACTGCCTTATATCGCCTTTTTTATATTCGCCTGTTAAATGATTTGACAATCGTCTCTTTAATTCATTTGCTGAAAGAAACCCTCTTGTAATAGGCTCAAAATGTGCTAATAGCCATACTTCAAAAGCAGAGTTAGAAAAAACTACCTCGATTTTACTATCAACAGCTTGCCTTAAAATAGCATGAAAATCATCTTCAGTCAATGCATCTTTATCTATGACAATAACTGGATTATTATAGTTTGATAAAGAAAATCCTTCATTTCTCCATACACTTTTTGCTTTACTTATTATTTGTCTACTACAGGGATTAACCCTTTTTATAGCAATACCACTACAGCGTTGTTTTTGCTTAAACTCAGAAAAATACCTTTCTTCGGTTTCCCCCTCAGTGATTATATAAAAAGATTTTTTTGCTCGCTTTCCTTTAGACAATCTACTCATAATCTACTCCTAATGTCTCTGCAATAGCAGACTCATTAATAATTTGATCAGCTCCATAAATCCCTTGCAAGTATCTTCGTTTATATTTATAATCGTTACGCTTTAATGCCACATCATCAAAGTCGAATAAACTATATAGTTCGCTTTTCCCAAATCTATCTTTCTCTACAAAATAAATTTGATCTGGACGCAGATTCTTATCCATCAGATCAAATGAATGAGAGGTTACTATAAATTGACTTCTTTGATTCCATTGATTAAATAATTTTAATAACACTTCTGTCAATTTAATATGTAATGATGCATCAAATTCATCGATTAAGAATACTGTGTTTCTTTCTAAATCTCTTAAAATATAGGTAGCTAAAATTAAAAATATTTTAGTGCCTGCACTTTCTTCTGACAGGTTTAACACAAATATATCATCATTACTTTTTTGGTGTATACAATAAATTTCTGCTACTTTTCTCTCTACTAGTTCTCCTGCTTTTAGTTCAGGATTATCGTTATCCAATCTAAATGAAAAGGTGCTTGGTACTTTTCTTACCCGTTCACGCACCTCAATATCTAAAATATTAAAATCGGCCGCTTGTAAAAAAGATATTAACTTTCTTTTTAATTCCTTATTCTGTTTTAACTCTTTAAGAATAGAAAGATCTAAATCATTTGTATTAGGTATAACAATATCTACCACAAACCATTCATACGCCTCTTTAGCTTCCAAAATATTATTTGTTTGAGCAAAGAACAATAATAACTGATTTTTCCGTATCGTTGAACGTAATGGGGTTAATGCGTCAGGCAAAAATATTTCATTACCATTTCGGGAAAAAATCATACGGTCATTTACTACCAAGGACTCTCTTATGACACGCTCTTCAACATATTCTAATTCATAAGTAAAAACTTTATTATTTTTCAAAAATTTTACAAGTAAAGACGTTGGTTTAGAATCTCCCGCAAAGGTATCTGTTATTAACCCTTCCACTTCCGATATTGTTGGATTCATAATAAGTGCTTTTAACAGGTAAAAAACATTGATAACATTTGTCTTACCATTTGCATTACCACCAAAAATAAAAGCAGATTTTAAAAGTTTCAATCGTTTAAATCTATGAGTATTGGTCGTAGAATATGAACGCAATTTAGATCCAGTTTCCATGGAAAATACAGTCCTATCACAAAAGGACCTAAAATTTTCAACTTCTACAGATATAAGCATGGACATCTCCTCCTTAAAAACGAATTTTCGTTTTCTTTAGTATATCATATAGAATGTAAAGTTACTACTAGATTATATTGACCAATAAAATAATTTAATCTATATTTTCGTCCCAATGTGTTTTAAAATAATCGTATTCTTGAGTTTCATTTAAGTTTATTGTAATATATGTTTGTAGGGATTCCCCTTATGTATGAACATATTATGAGTAATATTGAAAGCCATAAAATAAATGACATTTTTATTATCATATTTTACCAGGGGGTATAAGTGAAAAAGCTAACTTTACTAATACGCAAGTATATTTCATATGCAAAATTTTTAGCAAATAATAATACGACTAATTTCGAACGATTTAAAAGTTGGATGTATACCTATATTGCTTACAAATCAAATGAATCTAAATTTAATCCTACTTATCTTCCTAAATATGACCAGGGTCAGATTATATTTGTTGATTTTGGCTGTGGTATTAAACATGAATTTAGCTACCCACACTATGCAATTGTCTTGAATACACAGGATAGAAAGAAAAATGATCTACTTACTGTTTTGCCGTTAACATCTAAAAAGTCAAAACATAGTGCCTTAAAAGAATGGGAATATGAAATTGCATATCTTATCAAAAATTTATTAGTCGATAAGGTTATTAATTATTTCAACATTTTTGAAACAAAATACATTAAACTCCGCAACGAAATTATTGAACTTACCAAAAGCGCTCCTGAAATAGATAACGACGAGTTTGCAAGACAGTACTCAAAACTCATCGAATCTGGTGTTAACGAGATCTATTCTGCCAACAAAGATATACTGGAATTTTCTGATAAAATGTCTAAAGGAAGTATTGTTGAAGTGAATCAAATAAAGACTATCAGTAAATCAAGAATTATATTTCCTATAAAGAAATCTCATCCTTTATATGATATAAAAATACATCCTAATGATTTAAATATCATTAGGTATAAATTAATACACCACCTTGTCACTGACTCATTTAAGATTGACATTCCTCAATAGTAAATGTATAATAAATGTACAAATTGGGCTATGAATCCCAAAACTAACTTTATATTATCCTTCGGGATAAAAAAGAAAAAGCGCTCCTGATTGGAGCGCTTTTTCTTATTCCTTATATAAAATAGCCTTTATAATACTTTTTAGTAAGTTACAGCAAAGCGTAGCAATATAAAGCATCACTCCGATAAAAACTTTCCAGTTTATTGCCTTGTAACAATTATATCATACCTGTATATTCTTACCATAGAGTTTATGGTGAGCGCTCCATCTGGCATTCCTAATATTTAATGCTTTGAAGTATACGATACATCAAATAAAATCACAACTTATGTACTTTATTAAGTTTCACTAACTTTATAGAACCATATAATTGTCGTAAATTTTGATCAATAACAATCCATACACCATTTGACTCATGTAATCTGAAAACAGCATCTATCTCTTGCTTTTTTAAATTCATCTCCATACGCCTTAGGACTCTTATAATATCGTTATATTTTAGAACATCTGCAGTAGACTCCCCACTACATACCAAGCCTAGTGCATTCTTTACATGAACAAGCAGCGTTCTCCGTGTTTTTTTATCATATACTTCTTCGAATAAAGTTATATGACTTTTTCGTAATTTTCTTTTCTGTACTTCAGTAACGGATATATTTAATTCCGCACCTTTTATTATCCCTAACATTTCAGGCTAGGTATCATATATTCTTTGCAACAATTCGTTCTTAGTCCACGGAGAGGGTTTATGGTCGTATACACCTAATACTCTAATCTCTGTTTCTGCATTAATTAAAAACAATAACTCCCCAGTTCGTTCAATAAATCGAGGATCCTTTTTATCTTTCCGTTTACCTAAATGTATATGCAATATATTCCAATCATTAAACATTAAATCTCCAGGACTAGTTAAGTTAATGCTTTGTTTAGATAAATAAGGAATTATATTTCCACCATCAGCTAGACAATCCAATATATGATGGATTCGTTTTTTATACTTTTTAGGTATTCTAATTCCATTTGCAAAAGAAACTTTCTTTTTATTTCCTAATCCTATCTTCCTATTAAAACTTAAAATTCTAATACAAGTACTATCACTATCCAAATCAGAAAATATAAGTCCTTGTTTGCGAGCATGCTCAAGGAGTATTTCTTTAAAATCTCTGATTAAATCCATCTCCATAACTTACTATTCTTAACCTCATAGTCAAAAATTGTTTATCCTGTAGGATAATTCAATCACGCCTTATTTTCAAACCATTTTTTCAATACCTCATAATTTAAATTATCACCTAAAAGATTAGATGTATGCAAGTGACAAACATCCTCTACTTTATATAACTCAAATTCTACTACTTCTTCTTTGAATTCCGCTTTAAATGCCTCAGTTAATCGTTCTTTTATTTCTTGATAAGTGCCAGTACCAACACCTCTTTCCCACTTTCCATCACTAAAGCATCTTTCACTCATTGATCCAGACTTTGTTATAAACACTGTTTGTACACTTCCTTCCGATTTAATGAAAAAAATAAAATTAACAATATCCCTTAAAACAACATCTCCATAGCAGATTTTATACCACTCTATTGAATCTAAACTATCTATGACATTTCTTGGATTTCTTTTTAAGTTCTTTAAAAATTTATAATTTTTGACCCAGAATATAATTCTACCTTTCAAGCCCGATGTAGAAAATGTACATATGGAATTCCCATCAACAAGCTTTATTAATACTAAATAGTTTTTATTTAGTACTACCTTAGAATCAATAAGGCAATTCGATACAGGATCCATCTCTATTTGAAAACTGCGACGAGATTCCACTAGCAAAGGAACATCATATTTCTTAATCAACAACTTCTTTTCGTTATTAAAAATCAGGTATACCTCTCTAATACTAATAGAAGATAACGAAGTATTATATAATTGCAGTATAAAATATTCCCCTAAAAACTGTTGCCGTTTATATTGAACTAATAACCCTCTAATCGATGCAGATCCTAGTTGTAAAAATGTAGTATAAATCGTAATGCATAGAATACATATATTTGTTATGATCTGTAATACAATATTTATATCATTTAAAATCTCCATGCCATCTCTCCAATCTGTTATATGCCCTATATTCCTTATATCCTGATAAATATAAATCTATATGTATTATACAACAATGTCATTAGCATATAAGGGGCTGTAACAAAATGTACTTTTTTACATTTTCGTTACAGCCCTTTTTACATACAGAAACTACCAAGGTTCTTGAGATAGTGCTATCCAAAGATATCTTGGTAGTTTTTCCGTTTTTAGACGCACTTAAATAAGCCTATGTAAATAGATTGTTTTTCTAGGCTTATGCAATTTCTTTTTGGCAGAATAATGAGGTATGTATCCTGTTATCTTGGATTCTAT
>CAUQUX010000041.1:0-9698 GCA_963521235.1 uncultured Veillonella sp.
ATGCTGCCCTCTAGACGAGCAATAGGAAAATGAATCGTCAGTGAGGGGACTGGAATGACGCCATCTGTAATAGCATCGTAGACCTTTTGGATACGGATCTGTTGTTTTGTAAACGCATGTTGCACTAAGGCGTTCTTGGCGATGATGACAAGTCCAGACGTATCTTTATCTAAACGGTGGATAGGGTGAAAACTGGCGTTCATCATATGTTGCTGAAAGTAGGCTAACACCCCATTGGCGAGTGTGTGGAATCTTTCACTAGATGTAGGATGCATGAGCATACCGGCAGGTTTATTAATCACTAACAGGTGCTCATCCTCGAATAGGATATCCAAGTCCATAGGAGTAGGGTCGATGTGTGATGTTTTAGTGAGGTGAACTGTTACGGAATCACCTGGATGTAGTAAGGTATCCCAAGTGGCGGGGATGTTATTTACAAGGAACGAACCTTCACGGCGAAGACGACGGCGCATAGCTTGTGATACCTTTTGCTCGCGAATCGCCTGGTTCATAGAACAAGGGGAATGATTGAGTGCTAGTGTGAAATGTAAAATAGGATGCATAAGATTCCTTAATCTGTACTGTACAGTATGACCAAAATGAAATATCTATACTGTATCATATCATAATTTTAATGTGAGCAGAATAGAGTGTTCAACTGTATGACAGATACATATAGTTGTCACATACTAGATGCGGAGATGATTTGTTATGGCTGTTGTTATGAAATAGACTAAGCATAATATTCTTGTAGTACTTTCAGAGATGAGTAGCATGCGTTATATGAAAATTCTGCTAGAAAAATATAAGTAAATCAATTAATATATAATTAAGATTTTGTTGAGTAAGGGGGACAAAACATGTTTATTAATCACAGTAATCATCCGAGTGCGCAGTGGGATGAGACACAGCGGATGGAAGCAGCACGGTATGGTCCTATTGTAGATGTGCCATTTCCAGCCATTGATCCTGAGAGCACGGCTGAGGCGGTGGAAGCGTTGGTACGCCAGCATGGGGCAGATATAGTAGATAGGAAGCCATCTATCGTTATGGTACAAGGAGAATTTACTTACACATATAAAATGGTGGAATTTCTCAAAGCTCATCATGTGAAAGTTGTGGCTGCCACCAGTGAACGCATTGTAAAAACATTAGATGACAGCAACACAAAACAAGTTACGTTTCACTTCGTACAGTTTCGCGAGTTTTAAGGAGAAGAAAGATGGCAGAAAAACATATCTTATTGACTGGGTACAGTACGGTATCTGCAAGATTAGATAGTAATTGTTCTAATGGAAATCATGACAGTGCCAAAAGATGTATGGTTAATAATAAGAATGCGACCTGGGAAATACAAGAGATCCCTTCAGAGTTTGAAGGGTTACATTTAAATAGCGCGTATACTACATCAGAAACTGTTTTTAAAGAGTTGATAGTTCCTAATCATAAACGCAAAATACGAGATGTTTCAGTAGCTAA
The DNA here is from genome assembly GCA_963521235.1 of uncultured Veillonella sp. Taxonomy (GTDB): domain Bacteria; phylum Bacillota; class Negativicutes; order Veillonellales; family Veillonellaceae; genus F0422. Next base: position 1,480 of record CAUQUX010000041.1, read on the forward strand.
ACATATGCACTCCTATGATGTTGTAGCTGTATTTGCCTTTTCCACGAACACCGTAGAGACAACCCCACTAGAAAATGTATATTTTCATACGGGAGAACCAATTCCTAAGATTAACAAGAAGGGTACACTGAGTGTTCCTACACATTACGATTTTATTACTTCGAGATTTCAAGCTATTTATGAGGTAGCCACAGGAAAAAAAGAAGAACTATATTTTGATGAAGTTATTATTAGCGATCAAGATGCTAATGCAGCAAAGAGTATTGACAGTGTATTAAAAATGGTCAATATGATTGAATCCTATATTCAAGGTTTCCCAGAGGATTCTTTTACCATTCATGTAGATATGAGTGGTGGGTTTAGGCATATTCCTTTAATTTTAATGATGGTATTAAATATACTTCAACGAACGAATCATAAGATTGGTGATATTTTTTATACCATGCTATTAGGTACAGCTGTAAAGGTTGAGAGAATCAATGATATTTTTGATATGCAACGGTTTACCAATGGGATTCATGAGTTTACGGAATTTGGTAGTGGTGAAGAGCTAGATGAATTTTATAAATCTAATAAAGCGAAAACTGAGCTAGAAGATTCTAATCAAGAATATAGTCATAGAATCAATGCATTTATACATGCTGTTAATAGTTTTTCAGAAGCCATAACATTGTCTGATAGAAATGAGTTCCGTAAAGCGGTCAAAGGAATTGAGTCGGCCTGGAGATCATTAAAAAGTGATTTTTCAGAGAGTGACAGCCATCAAGACGAAGAGAAGAGCCAAAGTAAAACACCAACGGCGATAGAAAATAATTTAGGTCTATTAAAAACATTTTTACCACGTGTGGAGAAAGAATACAAACAATTATGGGAAACCGATGACGATTTGGACTATATCTTGTGGTGTTTACAGCATAATTTTATACAACAAGCCTTAACATTATATTCGGAAATTTTCCCAGAAGTAGTATTAAGTGGACATAACCCTATTATTCGACTACAGCCAGGGTTTCATAAAAAACTACGTAAAAAATTCAATGACAAAACATATACATTTCCGTTTTGGGTATTAAATCACTATAATTGGGGGCAGACTACTGCGGCTAAGACGGGGCAAACAGCAACAGATCAGGAGAAGTCTACGGCTGAAAGTGAAGAAGATGAGCATTATGTCTTGCCATGGAGTGGCGAACGTAAACAGGTGGATGTAGAGATTGAGCAAGTAAAGGAAGCAGCGGCGCCTAAGATAAAAGAGGTTTTAGAGCGGGTAAAGAAAAAGGGGACATGTATCAACCATCTTAGAGAATTAATTTCTGCTGATGAAGATTTAAAGGTTATCTACCATGCATTCTTACAAGAAATGGATTCTGTAGCTAAGGATATGCAAATGGTATCATTGCAGAATGTTATGATTGATGTAGATGAGCAAATAAAACTCATAGTAGCATTTGCCAAGATATTTGCATTCCCTAAGAGAATAGCCGATATATTAGCCTCTATTGCAGATGACATGGCTCGGAAACAATGTGAAGAACATGCAAAGCTGGAGAAACCAAAACAAGAGAAAAGTCTTCTTGTCTATGTAACAAACAATAACAGCGCATTGCCTGACTATTATGATAGGTTCGTGGTAGCTTCTATACTAGATTCACAGATACGAGGTAATAGAACTATAGAAACTATCATAGAAGATATCCGGGGATGTGCTCAAGAGTACATGATTAGAGGGAAATATTTTTCGTTTTCACAAATGTCTAACAAATCTGTTTACCTTATATTCATGCCTCATGTATATAGCCCTCATGTATGTGCGCCATATGCGCTCAGTAAATGGGACGATACGACACTAGTCAGCAAACTGTATCACCGTTTAGCAGAGGGGGATATAGAAATCCAAACTACAGCTATAGAAGGAGAGGTATTGAAAACTCTACAAGAACACATTCACTTATATATAGATGATGCATCTTGTACAGACTGGTGGACTACGGTAGCTCCTACTAGTTTGGAAGGGCAGTTAGAGGAAGTGGACGAACAGGGCGTGTCTTATAGAGACTTATTGGTATTGAGAAGTTTATTTATCCCTTATAAGCTAATTAAAGAGATTAGGAATGCCTCTGTGCATGCGAGAACAGATCGAGATGGCCTTGTGACTAAAAAGAGTTTGAGCACATTATTAGAGTCTAGCGTAGTATGGTTACAGACATTAAAGAATATGTCGTAATCTTAAAGCGTGTTGAAAGAAAGGCCTTTTATGAAACACTCTATCGTTTTATTTTTAAGTACGATTGCCACGCAAACGATCAATGGAATACGTACTATTAGACAGACAACCTATAGAAACATTCAGACAAATCAAGACCTAGACTGTATTCAAACGAATGAGTCTGCGGTGAGATATTTGCAAGCACGATTGGCTGATATTGGCGAATCGATAGATACAGTGTATGTACTAACCAGTAAAAAAGTACAAGACATAGAATCCTTCGCGTATGACGGTCAGCACTACGAACTGTCACATGTGGAACTTTTTAAGAAACGGCTACAGGATACGATAGGGCTTAGGGAAGAACAATTTGCCTGTATCGACTACAACGAGTCGGAGACAGTGGATTCGAACATGAATAAGTTGTTAGAGTTAGCTCATGTCATTCGGGAAAAACATGGGAATCAATCTGATGAACTGGTGCATTTTGATATGACTGGTGGACTGCGTACAGTCACGCAAATGTTAACGTCGTTACTCTATTTATTAAAGCACTCCCAAGTCAATATTGGATATGTATTGTATTCGGACTTTACCAAAGGAATTGTAGAGAATGCGAGTGAACTGTTCGATATGAACACGTTGATAGCCGGTATTGAAGAATTTACCAATTACGGTAGCACAAGGTCCTTATCATCGTACTTTAAGGATGATGCTAGTGCTATGCACCATAGAAGTGAAGCTTGCAAAGAATTACTGGAAGCTATGAATGAATTTTCTATGGCGGTAAGCCTATGCATTCCTTATAAGATGGTTCAAGCCATCAAAACATTGCGCGAAAAAATCGCAACTTTTATAGTGACGCCTCATACATCTGTGAAAGAAGATGCTTTCAAATATATGATGACCACCATTGAAAAAGAATATGAAAACTTGTTGCATAGGATTGACCATGATGGAAAGCTGAAACTAGCGATTATTCGGTGGTGTGTGGAAAAACGATTGTTACAACAAGCTTTGACGCTTAGTACAGAGTGGTTGCCAGATATTCTGTTTCAAGAAAAGATTTTTTATCATAAAGAATTAGAGAGTATTCGTCTAAAAGCAACCAATCAGCGGACAAAAGAGGCAGAGTTTGTCATTTCCTATTCGACTCACACAAGTAGTGAAAGTCCTGTCGGGGTGACTCCTAGTGCAAAGGCTGAGAAGTATACTGATCCCAGTGCAATTATTAAAGTGATAAAAACAAAGATTGGTACTGTGCGGTCTAAAGATGATGTCACTACTATACTAACAGGATTAGGACGGGAAATGGAGGCGTTGTATACATTTATCGATGAGTGTATCACAGCATGGGACTGGATCGATAAAAAACTATGTAGTAAGAGTGGTATGCAAGCATCTCCTAAGAGAAAAGAGCTGTTATCGAATGAGATTCAAATTTTTACAAGCCTATTTCCTAAGGTGGAAGGGTATTTGATGAATAAATTTAAGCAAAACCCTAAGGCAAATCCTACATACGGTAAGTTTTTAGCACAGCAGAGTCAGACATTAGGAAAATTTTTATTTCAGATTCTTGGAAGTGTACCAGAGAAAACCTTACTACGAACCTTTTCTAAAGAGGCAGGTGCACCTTCTTTGGAAAGCAGCAGTAAAGGAAATAGCGGGATTAAAATGCTCGATGCCTACAGAAAAGATAAAATCCTATTGTACTATACATTGCTGAGTCAACAGCAAGCCCATAGTATATTGCCCTTAGAGCAAGCGTTGCAGTTTATTGTAGAATTTCATTACATTAAACAATTAAGGAACACGATTAATCATGCCAGTGAAGAACAACAAATGATTTCTAGTGAGGATATTATTACCAAAATAGACACATTGCTGTACTCGATAGAGACGATGCATTGGGAAACAATGACTGTACTAGATGAGTTAGCACATATACGAAGTCATACTGAATAACATAACGTATATTAGTATTTCAGATAACCACTGTTTATAACTAGCTAATTTCAACGTTTAGGGGTATAATGAGTATACAAATGTCTATTCCACAAGGTGGTAGTTCTGAAATGGACAAAATTGAGGAGGGTTTACAATGAAACAAATACGTTCGCTATTAGTAGCAAACCGTGGTGAAATTGCCATTCGTGTGCTTCGTGCGTGTAACGAAATGGGAATCCGTACGGTAGCTATTTATTCTAACGAAGATGCACTTTCATTACATCGCAATCAGGCAGATGAGTCCTATTTAGTAGGAGAGGGAAAAAAGCCGGTTGATGCATATCTTGATATTGAAGATATTATCCGTGTTGCAAAGGAACATGACGTAGATGCAATCCATCCAGGGTATGGCTTCTTGTCTGAAAATGCTCACTTTGCAAAACGTTGTGAAGAAGAAGGGATTACGTTCATCGGTCCTAAAGTAGAACATTTAGTGATGTTCGGGGACAAAGTAAATGCTCGTATTCAAGCAAAAAAAGCAGATATACCGATGATTCCTGGCAGTGATGGTCCATTGAAAGACTTTGCAGAATTAGAAGCTTTTGCTGAGACATATGGTTATCCATTGATGATCAAAGCCGTGAATGGCGGTGGCGGTCGGGGTATGCGTGAAGTGACAAAATATGAAGAACTTCGCGATGCTTATGATCGTGCAAAATCCGAAGCTAAAATGGCCTTCGGTGATGATGATGTGTACGTGGAAAAATTAATTGTGGAACCAAAACACATTGAAGTACAAATCATCGGTGATGAACATGGCAATATTGTCCATTTACATGAACGTGACTGTTCCATTCAACGTCGCCATCAAAAAGTAGTAGAAGTAGCGCCAGCCTTTGCTTTGTCTCGTGATTTGCGTGATCGTATTTGTGATGCTGCTGTAAAAATCATGAAACATGTGAATTATGTCAGCGCTGGTACGGTAGAATTCTTGGTAACTGCGGATGGAAACTTTTATTTCATTGAAGTCAACCCTCGTATCCAAGTAGAACATACAGTAACAGAAATGATTACAGGCATTGATATTGTTCATACACAAATTCGTGTAGCTGAAGGTCATGCATTACACAGTGAAGCGGTAGCCATTCCGGCACAAGAGAATATTCGTTGTGAAGGGGTAGCTATCCAATGCCGTATTACTACTGAAGATCCAAACAACAACTTCATGCCAGATACAGGTAAATTAATTACGTACCGTAGCTCGGGTGGTTTTGGCATTCGCTTAGATGGTGGTAATGCTTTCACAGGGGCTGTTATTACACCATATTATGATTCCTTGCTAGTAAAAGCTACATCTTGGGCGTTGTCCACAGAAGAAGCTATCCGTAAAATGTTGCGTTGCTTACGTGAATTCCGTATTCGTGGCGTAAAAACGAATGTACACTTCTTGGTGAATGTGTTAGAACATGAAGTGTTCCAATCTGGAGATTACAACGTTAACTTCATTGATGAACATCCAGAATTATTTAAATTAAGACACGCTAAAGATAGAGGTACAAAACTTCTTCGCTACATTGCTGATGTAACTGTTAACGGTTACAATGGACATAAAGAAGAAGTACCAACATTTGAGCCAATTATCATGCCCCCTAATTTACCGGGCGCACCAGCAGCGGGTACGAAACAGAAATTAGATGAATTAGGACCTGAAAAGTTCTCTAAATGGATTCAAGAGCAACCAACTGTATTATTCACAGATACTACATGGCGTGATGCGCATCAATCTTTATTTGCAACTCGTTTGCGTACAGCTGATATGGCTCGTGTGGCTGGTCGTGTTGCGAAGGGATTGCCTAACTTGTTCTCCCTAGAATGTTGGGGCGGTGCAACGTTTGATGTGGCGTATCGTTTCTTGCATGAAGATCCATGGGAACGGTTACGTATGTTCCGTCAACAAGTGCCAAACATCTTGTTACAAATGTTACTTCGTGGTTCCAATGCCGTAGGATACACAAGCTATGCGGATAATGTGGTGCGTGAATTTATCCGATTAGCTGGCAAAAATGGTATCGATGTATTCCGTATTTTCGACAGCTTAAATAGCTTAGATAATATGAAAGTAGCCATTGACGAAGTACGTAATCAAGGTAAAGTAGCAGAAGTGGCTTTATGCTACACAGGGGATATCTTAGATTCTCGCCGTGATAAATATAATTTGGCATACTATGTGAATATGGGTAAAGAATTGGCAGCAGCAGGAGCTAATATTTTAGCTATCAAAGATATGGCTGGTTTATTAAAACCTCAAGCGGCGTATAACTTAGTAAGTGCTTTAAAAGATGCCGTAGACTTACCAATTCATTTACATACTCATGAAGGTTCTGGCAATGCTATATACTCCTATGGTCGTGCTGTAGATGCCGGGGTAGATATTATCGACTTAGCATACTCTGCCTTTTCCAATGGCACAAGCCAACCTAGCATGAGCTCCATGTACTATGGTTTGACTGGACATGATCGTCAACCGCAAATGAATGTAGAATATATGGAAGAAGCATCCAATTACTTTGGCTCTATTCGTCCATACTACAAAGGTGTGGATCATACATCTTCGTATCCAAATACAACGGTATACCAACATGAAATGCCTGGTGGACAATATTCCAACTTGCAACAACAAGCTAAAAGTGTGGGTCTTGGAGAACGTTGGGAAGATATTAAACGTGTGTATCATGAAGTGAGCATGTTATTTGGTGATATCATCAAAGTAACGCCATCTTCTAAAATTGTTGGTGATATGACATTGTTCATGGTTCAAAACAATTTGACTGAACAAGATATTTACGACAAAGGTGATACCTTAGACTTCCCACAATCTGTGGTAGAATTCTTCAAAGGTTACATTGGTACACCATACTTGGGATTCCCTGAACGGTTACAACAAATTGTCTTGAAAGGTGAAAAACCATTAGATGGACGTCCTGGGGCTACCTTGCCATCAGTTGATTTTGAGGCGGTTCGTAAAGAATTGGCAGACAAAGGAGCAGGTACTACCGACGAAGATGTGATTGCTCATTGCTTATATGCGAAAGTATTCTCTGATTATAGTGCTTTCAAACAAGACTATTCTGACGTAAGTGTATTGGATACACCAACCTTCTTCTTTGGTATGAAACGCGGTGAAAGCGTAGAAGTGACTATCGAAAAAGGCAAAACATTGGTGATCAAATACATTCAAATGAGTGAAGCAGATGAAGATGGTACACGTCACGTATTGTTTGAATTGAATGGTCAACCTAGAACGATTAAAATTCACGACAAACATATTAAAACAACAGGTGTGGTTCGCCATAAAGTGGATCCAACAAAACCAGGTGAAGTAGGTGCTACTTTATCCGGATCTGTTGTAAAAATTGTGGCACAAGTGGGTCAAGCTGTGAAACAAGGCGATGCCCTTGTAGTGACAGAAGCGATGAAAATGGAAACAACAATTACAGCGCCAGTATCTGGTGTGGTAGGTGTCATCCATGTTCGTGAAGGTAGCCGTATTGAAAGTGGCGATTGCTTGTTAACTATCGAAGAACAAGCGCACGTAGCCAACTAAGTTATGTGATATATATCGTATCAGTATGGTAGAATACTTGGAACTAATAGGTCTATTGTAGAGACTCATATATAGGTGACTAGGTATTACTGCCAAGATATATGTCAGATATAAGCCAAGTTAAGGTGCAAATTATAATGTAGGCTATAGTATATAACATGCAAAAACAGGAGCAACTCTGTTGCTCCTGTTTAACATATCCGTGGGGGATAGGTGATGACTAGTTATGTACTAGGATCTCATACATGGTTCATTAGTTCTTTACTGTATGTGTAATGTTAGAAGATTGTATAGCTATAGTATAGAGATATATGCAAGATATAAAAGGAGTGATTTGTATGGCATTTGCATTGCCAGAACGGTCTATTAGTAAGGGACCTAATTTCATTCGAGATGTGTTTGAACGGGGCGCAGGGATTCCTGGGTTCATTAGTTTTGGGATAGGAAATCCAGCTGGTGAAG
>CAUQUX010000042.1:0-9658 GCA_963521235.1 uncultured Veillonella sp.
AGAATTATTGGATTCTGTAGGTAATATAAAAGCTGTTGTAGAAGTAGATGGTGGCATTAACTTAGAAACTGCCCCACTAGTGCGTGAAGCAGGAGCTACTTTACTAGTGGCTGGTTCTGCTGTATTTGGAGCAGAAGATAGAGCGATGATGATTGCCAAATTACGAGGCTAATATGATTCGAGTAGGCACAGATATTATAGAAATTCATCGCATGGAACAAGCGATTGAACGGGATAGCTTTTTACAACGAGTATTTACAGAATACGAACGAAACTATGCGTGGGGACGTAATAAACAAGCTGCCGCATCCTTTGCGGGTATCTTTGCGGCGAAAGAAGCTTGTGTAAAAGCTTTAGGAACAGGATTTCGTCATGGCTCTTGGCAGAATATTGAAATTACTCACGATGCATGGGGGGCCCCTGTTCTTACTTGTACAGGCTATTTTGGACAACAAATAAAAGCCTTAGGATACGAAACGTTGCAAGTTTCTATTAGCCATTGTCATGAATATGCTACGAGTACTGTCATTGTATATTAGAGGATAGACCTATGCGACTTTTAACACCAAAGCAAGTTAACATAGTAGATCAATATATTGAAAGTTTAGGACTTCCAGTATCTCATTTAATGGAACAAGCGGGACGATCTGTTTTTGAGGTAGTACATAGATACATACAAGAAATAAAGGGGCCAAAGGGAGTTTTATTTCTTTCTGGCATTGGTAACAATGGTGGTGATGCCTTAGTGGCAGCACGATTGCTAACAGAAGTTCCTGAAGTGACTCCCTATGTTGTTGTATGTGGGAATCCAGAAGAAGGGTCTCCTTTGTTTCAACAACAATGGAAGGTGGTACATACTCTAGAAGATACGATTACGATTGTGATTGATGAGATGATGCAGTCTAATAGAAATCTAATACCCTCCCATATATTGCGGGATGTAAGCATTGTGGTAGATGGTGTGTTTGGCACAGGGTTTCGTGGGGAACTACCAAAACAGATAGGAGCTATCTTTGAGCAATGTAAAGAATGGCGTTCTCATAATGATACTAGAACATGTATTGCCATCGATATTCCTAGTGGGGTTAATGGGTTGACAGGTAGTGCAGATATATCTTCATTTAGAGCAGATGAAACGATTACATTATTAGCTCCTAAAGTGGGAATGCTTATGTATCCAGGTCGACAATGTGTAGGACATATGAGTATAGGCAGTATCGGATATCCTTTTCCGCATCATGCATTGAGGGAGTCTGATCATAATTGGCCAGAAATCTATTGGAACAATGCAGAGTCCCTGTATGTAGAACCTCGTTCTCCTACTGCTCATAAAGGGACCAATGGTCACGTCTATATTGTGGGCGGTTCTCCGGGAATTTATGGTGCTCCAATATTAAGTGCTGAAGGAGCTTTACGCAGTGGAGCTGGAAAAGTGACTATACTGTCTGGTACAAATGAGTTAGATGCATTGCGTTCCTTGAGTCGCCCTGAGATGATGATTCGTGATAGTAGCGATGTAGAACAACTAGATGGGAATAGCGCAGTAGTCATTGGTCCTGGTGGTGGTAGGAGTAATACTGATAGGAAGCATTTACTACAATGGATGCAATCTGTTACTGATAGCCACATGGTACTTGATGCAGATGGACTCATGGCTGTTGCTAGTGATGTATCGGTTTTAAAGCAGTGCTCCCATACATTAGGTAAGAAAGGATATTCCCTTGTTATAACACCGCATTTAGGTGAATTTTCTGCTCTTACAGGAATACATATAAGAGAACTATACAATGACCCTATTGGATATGCTAATGCATTTGCGAAAGAACACGGTGTATATGTTGTTTTAAAAGGGCAACCTACTATAATGGCCACACGTAATGGTAAGGTATTTGTGACAACGAATGGTAACCCATATATGGGGACTGGTGGCATGGGTGATGTATTGGCTGGTGTGATTGGCTCCCTGTTGAATCAAGAACAGGATCCTATGAATGCTATTAACGTTGCTATATATGCCCATAGTCGAGCGGGAGATATAGCACTTGATGATCTTGGCCCAGGCTTTACTCCTACAGAGGTGGCACAACGAATTGGCCGTGTACTACGAACGATAGGTGGATACAAGCGGGTTCTACCATTGTAATAACTATTGTAATAGATAGAGGTTAGAAAGCACTTCAAAATGAAAAAAACAATATATAAATATCTACTCTTGTTGGGTGTGTTGGTAGTATCACTACTTAGCCTACTAGGCTGTGGAAAAGAACTTTCACAGGCGAATGCAAATTCTGCAAAGACAGAGGTCAGTCAATCTACGCAAGCACCAACTGGTACTATGAAGGTCCATGTACTGGATATCGGACAAGGAGATGCAATTTTACTCCAAATTGGAGATACATTTTCTATGATTGATACAGGCGATATTGAACATAGACCACAGGTGGTAGCTTTATTAAAAAAATATGGTGTGAAAGAATTAGAAAATGTAATTTTGACACATCCTCATGCGGATCATATTGGTGGTTTCTATGCCATAGCCAAAGCAATTCCGATTAAGCATGTCTATGATAATGGTATCGACATTGATAGTGGTACCTATAGAACCTATTTGAAGATAATAGATACAAAACAGATTCACCATGAAACTCTTCATAAAGGAGATCGCTTAGATCTAGGAAATGGAGCGTATTTTGAGGTCTATGCCCCTTGGAAAGGGGACGTGATGGCTGACAAAAAAGGTGAAGTTCATCAAAATAATAACTCCATTGTAGGTAAGCTGATATTTGGTAAATTTTCTATGCTCATGACTGGCGATGCGGAAAAAGAAGAAGAAGCACGTCTTATCAAGGAACAAAATACGAAAATGTCCAGTAAAATTTTAAAAGTGGGACACCATGGTAGTAATGGTTCCAGTCAAAAAGATTTTATTCGTTCTGTTCGACCAGAAGCAGCTGTTATTTCTGCAGGTTTACATAATTCGTATGGACATCCTGGGGAGAAAGCTATGGCACGTTTATTGGAAGAACATGTAGATATCTATCGTACAGATACGATGGGGACTGTTACCATTCGGACAAATGGTACAGACTATGATATCCAACGAGAACGATAATAGAGTGTACTATATAAGTATCTAAATTAGGGGAGGTATAGAAATGAAAAACATTTTAATTGTAACAGGTCATACCCACGAAGATAATTCTGTGGCAAACAAAGAGATTCTTGCATTGCTTAAAGAAAAATATCCTAAGGCAGAGTTTGATCGTTTGGAATTGCTCTACGGAGATTACAAAATCAATGTAGAAGCAGAACGTGAGAAGCTGTTATGGGCGGATACGATTGTGATTCAGTCTCCTCTATTTTGGTACTCTTTAACATCACTGATTATGAGATGGTTTGAAGAAGTGTTTGCCTATGGTTGGGCCTATGGAGCAGATACCTATGCAGTAGCTGGCAAGGATATGGTCGTTGGTCTAACCGCTGCTTGTGGTAATGATGAATATGCATTGCATGGTGATAAAGGCATTACCATTGATGAAATATTTAAAACCTGTAAAGCTACTTGTAAGTTCTGTAAAATGAATTTTAAAGGAGGCGTATTCACTGGCAATATGCTGTATACAGGTGAAGATGCACAGCTACAAGTGATTCATAGACAAGCAAAAGAACACTGTGAGCAATTAGTTCAGTATATAGACGCTTAAGTGTGCCATAGGATACATACTATTGCGCTATACTAGATACGGTGTATAATTTATATTACTAAGACAGTCATTGATACAGGAATGAGGAATATGAATATAATTGTAACAGGCGGTGCCGGTTTCATTGGATCACATCTAGTAGACAGGTTGATTCAAGAGGGACATCGTGTACTTGTCATTGACAATTTAAGCAGTGGATTGCGTAAATTTGTGAATGTACAAGCTGAATTTTTTGAATTAGATATACGAGATAAAAAGATACATGACGTGTTTGTAGACTTTCAACCGGACTATGTATTTCATGAGGCAGCGCAAACAGTAGTAGCAGAATCCATGGTACATCCAACAGAAGATTGTGATATCAATCTAATGGGACTATTGAACGTATTACAAGCCTCCGTTAAAGTGGGGGTGAAAAAATTCCTTATGCCATCTTCTGCTGCGGTATATGGTGATTTAGAGGTATTACCTCTTACAGAAGAACTGGCAGGAGTACCTCGTTCTTGCTATGGATTGACAAAATTAACTACGGAAGGCTATTTGCGCATTTACCAAGAATCCTTTGGATTACCTTATATTTGCTATCGCTATTCTAATGTGTATGGACCACGGCAAGGCAATGGCGGTGAAGGTGGCGTTATTAGTATTTTCTGCGAACATGTGGCGAATGGTGAATCCATCAAAATTTTTGGCGATGGAGAACAGACACGTGATTTTGTCTATGTAGATGACGTAGTGGAGGCTAATATCTTGGGACTAGACAATGATGTAACAGGGATCATCAACGTGAGTACAGAAACTGGAATTTCTGTGAATGATTTAATCGATACATTGGAACACATTGCTGGCACTACGGTAGAACGTCATTATGAAGCACCACGTATTGGGGATATTAAACATTCTTTGTTGAGTACTGATAAAGCCAACAAACTTTTGGGCTATGTTCCTAAATGGACATTACAAGCAGGATTGGAAAATACATATCACTACGTGAAAGATAATAGATAATAGCATAAGAGCTTTGTCGAAGGCAAAGCTCTTTGTTATTGAGGAGGAACTATGCAAATTAATGCTGCTGTACTAGAAGTGTTTGATTTTACATCTTCTATGTCTGCCTATTCAGATCATCCTATGGATATTAGTGAACCAGAGATACAAAGTTATCTTGAAATGCATGTTATGAAAGCATTACAAGATCCTGGTGCACGAACTGGATATATTTCGGATCAAACACCTTGGGGACGAAAAGTAAAACAATTAGAGAACCAAGAAGTATCTTTGGTAGAGTTTGGGAAAGACTTAGGAGAGACCCTGTTCACATATATGGCACAAGCAATGGACCCTTGTGTACTAGATATGATTGTCTGTGAAGCGCAAGGGGAACAAGCCTATCTTTGTATCTTACTTTGCAAAGCACATGATGGGTATACGCATCAATTATACTCAGAAGAAGATGGTTCGTTAGCTACAAAATTGGTAGAACATCGTGTGGTATTACCTACGGTAACACAAAAATTATATGCTTTTGTAAGCATTAAATTGTCGGATATGTCTATACGGCTCTTTGAACCGAAAGGTGAATATGATGGTGAGAAAATGCACTTCTTGGAAGAACGAATCTTTCAAGTTACCACGAATCCGTCTTCTAAAGATACAGTGAAAAAAGTGCGTACTGTGGTAGATCGAATTTCTAAAGCTCATGAGCAAGATGGTGTGGCAGCGATGGCTAAAACAAAAGAATTACTAGCTAAGAATGCAGAAGTGTCTGACACATTAGAAGCACGACATATTATTGAGCAAGTGTTTAGTACGAATCCCATTCAGCGAGAAGCAGCTATGAAAGAGCTAGCAGAAGAAGATTTACTTGAACCATTGCCAGTGAGTCGGACCTATGCTACTAAAGTGGGCAAGCAACATAAAATTAAAACAGATACAGGTATTGAACTTTCATTTCCAGTAGAATACATGAATGATCGCGAGTTCATAGAAATTTCAACGAATGAAAACGGTACCTTGCGCATTGAATTAAAAAATATTTCAAAGATTACCAATAAATAGGGGGGCTTATGAGTAAAAAAGGACATAAAAAAACAAATGCATTGCGCATACTAGATACTCATCATATTGACTATGAAGTGTTCACCTACGAATGGTCTGAAGAACGCGAAGCTGGTATACATGTAGCTGAATCTTTGCATATTCCGCCTGCACAAGTGTTTAAAACATTGGTGGGGAAAGGCAATGTGACAGGGCATGTGGTGTTCTGTATTCCCGTAGAAGGGGAATTAGATATGAAACAAGCCGCACGAGTGAGTGGGAATAAATCGGTGGAACTGATTGCGGTAAAAGATTTATTGCCTTTGACAGGTTACTTACGAGGTGGCTGCTCTCCCTTAGGGATGAAAAAAGTATTTCCTACCTATTTTGATGATAGCATTACATCGATTTCTATGGTCTATGTCAGTGCAGGCCTTAGAGGCATGCAAGTAAAAGTCAATCCACAAGCATTAGTAGACGTAGTAGGCGGCACGATAGCGCCATTGACAATGGGGTAACTATGGCAAAGAAATATTATGCTGTTCGAGTTGGACACAATCCAGGAATCTATTTGACTTGGTCTGACTGTGAAATGCAAGTAAAAGGCTTTCCTGGTGCACAGTATAAGTCATTCCCAACAGAAGTAGAAGCAAAAGCCTATATGGGGTCCATAAATACACCTAAGAGTGCAAGGAATAAACCGACTAGAACAGGTACAAAGAAAACATCGGCTAGTACGTCTAAACGTATGAGTATAGGTGAATATCTTACAACACAGACGGATAACATAAGTCAAATCGTAGAGTCAGATCCTTGTGAAATTCGTGCCTTTATCGACGGTAGTTTTGACAAGCGAAAAGGTGTTGTTGGATCTGGTGGAGTTATGCTCATTGGTACGGAAGAAATAGAGTTTTCTCTTTCTAGTATAGATCCGAATCATGTGGCATATTGGAATGTATCTGGAGAATTATTAGCGGCACTTCATGTAGTGGATTATACACTAGACCATGGGTATGCCTCATGCTCTCTCTATTATGATTATATGGGTATTGAAATGTGGGCTACAGGTCGTTGGAGCACAAACAATCCATTAACAACAAGTTATGCAGAGAAAATGAAAGAAGCTAGCAAACAACTTCGTATCGATTTTCATAAGGTAAAAGCTCACTCTGGTATTGCCTATAACGACCGTGCAGATGCATTGGCAAAGAAAGGAACGCTACTAAAATAACACTGGTAGGAAATTTCTTATAAAATTCCTTTAATCTCTCCATGATTTGATGTACAATAAAAGTACAATTACAATCATACTGTACATAGGAGGAAACTATGAAACGGATTCAATTAGACTCTGGTTTTGTTTATGATTATACAAATATGATGTTACCTGGTGGAGTGACGGAAGCAGATGTAACAAACTTAGGCACTGCCATTTCTGATGCCTTAGCAGCAGCGGAAGAAACTCGTCATCATGGTGTTGTAAAAGGCCATCTGTCCAAAGATGGAGAGCCTGAATTAGTACTTTTTCCACAATTGCCGTATGTAGTGGAAGGCCATATTAACAACCCAACAGTGATGGCTCGCCTTGATGCTTTGAAAGAAAAGAAAGTTAGTACTGTAGTCAGCTTTGGCATTGGCGGTTCATTCCTAGGTGGTAAAGTATTATTTGATGTACATTGTGGGGAGTTTTGGAACTCCATGGGTGATGAAGAACGTAATTACCGCCCACGTATGTATTTTAGCGGTAACAATGTTGACCCTGTACGTACCCAAGAATTAATCAAGCAACTTCAACGGGAATGGAAAGAAAAACAATTTTTAGAAGATCATGCGCATGTGGCGAATGATTATAAAGTATTATTGGTCTTAATTTCTAAATCTGGCTCTACTATTGAACCAATGACAAACTTCATGATTGTGAAAGAAGCTCTAGAAGTAGCTATGATTGATTATGAAGTGTTAGTAGTGACAGACCCTAGAGATGATGAAAAAGAAACATTACTTCATAAGTTAGCCGTTGTAGAAGGTTGGGGAGATTCCATCTTTGCTGTACCTGATGGCATTGGTGGTCGTTTCTCTGTGTTCTCAGAAGTAGGATTGGTAATCGGTGCTTTATTAGGTTTTGATATTCATGCCTATTTAGAGGGGGCTAAAGCTGCGGATATAGCAGCACAAGAACAAGATGTTTGGAAAAACCCTGCTTTATTGAGTGCAGTATTAAAATATATTGGATCAGAACAATATGGTCGTCATATTGAAGTGTTTATGCCTTATGCAGATCGTTTGAAATCCTTATCTGAATGGTATGTACAATTATTAGCGGAATCCTTAGGTAAAGAAAAAGATGATAAATCTGGACACTATGGTCGTACTCCAATTGTAGCGGTAGGTACTACAGACATGCATGCCCAAACACAGGAACATCAAGAAGGTCGTTATGATAAAGTTGTATCTTTTGTAGATGTAGAAAATTGGCATGTCAATCTAACAGTGCCACATATGTATGATCAATACAGTAAACTAGAAGCGTTAGCCGGTCTTGACTTAGGATTTATCAATCGTGCTGCTTTGGCATCCAATGCAGAGTCATTAGCTAGTGATGGACGATTTAATGGAACCTATCAGGTTCCAACCATGAATGCTTTTCACTTAGGAGAATTGATGTTTACTATGTGCTGGGCCATTTATTTTGAAGGACAATTGGCAGGGGTGGATGCTTTCAATCAACCAGGCGTAGAAGTGTATAAAAAATTGTTAGGACCTAAACTTTCAAAAGCATAGGAGAAGTAAGAATGAATATTTTAGTGACAGGTGGCGCAGGGTATATTGGTAGCCATACAGTACGTGCCTTATTAGGAGCAGGTCATCAAGTGGTGATTGTAGATAATTTGTCTCGAGGCCATAAGGAGTCGATTCCTGCTGGGGTACCGTTTTATGAGATGGATATCGTGGATCCTAAATTAGGTGAGGTTCTGGATACGCATAAAATTGATGGTATCATGCACTTTGCAGCACACTCTCAAGTGGGCGAATCCATGGTAAATCCATCCATCTATTATGAAAATAATGTGGTAGGTTCCTACCGGTTAGTAGAAACAGCTCGTAAGCATGGTGTGAATCGATTAGTATTCTCCTCTACAGCAGCTGTTTATGGGGAACCAGAAGTTGTACCTATTACGGAAGATGCGAAATGGAATCCTACCAATGTGTATGGCCGTACTAAATTGATGATTGAAGATATGCTGCGTGACTATAGCAAAATTTATGGATTTAAATTTGTAGCATTGCGTTACTTTAATGCAGCAGGTGCCGATCCATCTGGTGAAATTGGTGAAGATCATGCACCAGAAACACACTTGATTCCTCTAATCATTGATGCAGCTTTAGGTAAGCGTGAATCCATCACTGTATTTGGTACAGATTATGATACAGCGGATGGTACTTGTGTACGTGACTATGTACATGTAAATGATTTAGCGTCCGCACACATTTTAGCTATGGAATACCTGTATAATGGTGGTGAATCCGATGTATTTAATTTAGGTTCTGGTAATGGTTTCAGTGTGAATGAAATTGTAGCGGCTACTAAAGAAGTGACAGGCGTAGATTTTCGTGTTGATTACGGTGAGCGCCGTGCTGGGGATCCAGGTACGCTGATTGCATCTTCAGAAAAGATTCATGCAAAACTAGGTTGGAAACCAGTTCATAGTACAGTACAAGAAGTGATTCGTGATGCTTGGAATTGGCATCAACTACATCCCAAAGGATATTAATCGTATATAGGAGGGCATGATGAAAGTTTCATCTACGCAAGACCTCTACAATCGCATAATGAAGTATATACGTACACACGGTCGTCTCGTTTTCGGGGCGACCGTTTTATTGTGCCTCATTTGCTATCTAGGTTGGAGAGAGTC
>CAUQUX010000043.1:0-9576 GCA_963521235.1 uncultured Veillonella sp.
AATGGTAAGCCCATGCTTATGCGTGGCCTAGATGAACTCTTCTATATGCCTCATTCACGGCATACGACGGTGAGTGAAAGCGAAATCAACGCTCACCCTCAGTTAGAAGTACTAGTCCGCGCGGATAAGACAGGTGTTGGTATCGTTAGGTCCTATGATAATAAACATGTATTTATCTTTGGACATCCAGAATATGATAGAGATACCTTATACCAAGAGTATGATCGGGATAGAAAGTTAGGATTCGACATTGAAATTCCAGAAAATTACTTCCCTGATGATGATCCGACGAAAGAGCCCATCATTCGATGGCGTTCCGCATCGACCATACTCTATTCAAACTGGTTAAACTATTATGTGTACCAAGAAACACCGTATGAGGTCAGTGAATTACAATCGAGACCGATTGAAGAAACATATATCCAAGACTGGGTGATTTAATCCTAGTCAATACATAGTAAAGGTTTAAGAATAGTGAGGAATTTAATATGAGCAATTATAAATTTGAAACATTACAATTACATGCAGGTCATACAGTAGACGCAACAGGTTCCCGTGCGGTGCCAATTTATCAAACAACTTCTTATGTATTTAAAGATGCAGAACAAGCAGCAGGACGTTTTGCTTTAACTGATGCAGGCCCTATCTACACTCGTTTAGGTAACCCTACACAAGACGTATTGGAAGGCCGTGTAGCTGCTTTAGAAGGTGGTGCTGGTGCCATCGCTGTAGCATCTGGTTCTGCAGCGATTACATACGCCATCCAAAACGTAGCATCTGCTGGGGACAATATTGTGGCAGCGTCCACATTATACGGTGGTACGTATAACTTATTCAGTGCAACATTGCCACGTTTCGGTATTACTACAAAATTCGTAAATCCAGATAATTTAGATGAGTTCAAAGCAGCTATCGACGACAACACAAAAGCAGTGTATGTAGAATCCGTTGGTAACCCAGGAGCTAATTTGGTAGACTTAGAAGCTATTGCTGAGATCGCTCATGCACACGGTATCATCGTCATTGTGGATAATACATTCGGTACTCCTTACTTGTTCCGTCCATTTGAACATGGTGCAGACGTAGTAGTTCACTCCGCAACTAAATACTTAGGTGGTCATGGTACAACTATCGCTGGTGTGATCGTGGAAAGTGGCAAGTTCGACTACAAAGCAAGCGGCCGTTATCCTGGATTCGTAGAAGGCGACGTACATTATAATGGTTTAGTATATGGCGATCTTCCAATTCCTTTCACTGTGAAAGTACGTGCTCAATTGTTGCGTGACACTGGAGCAGCCATTACTCCTCTAGCAGCATGGTTGATTATTCAAGGTATTGAAACATTGTCCTTGCGTGTAGAACGTCACGTAGAAAACACTCGTAAAGTAGTAGATTTCTTGGTAAACCATCCAAAAATTGCTTATGTAAATTATCCTGAATTACCAAACAGCCCATACAAAACGTTGGCTGACAAATATTTCCCAAATGGTGTTGGTGCAGTGTTCACATTCGGTGTGAAAGGTGGCAAAGAAGAAGGTATCAAATTTGTTGATGCTCTTGAAATCTTCTCTAACCTTGCCAATGTGGCGGATGCTAAATCCTTGGTGATCCACCCAGCAAGTACAACACATGCCCAATTGAGCCCTGAGGAACAATTGACAGCAGGTGTTAAACCAGAACAATTACGTGTATCTATCGGTATTGAAAATGTAGAGGATATCATTGCTGACTTAGCACAAGCCTTGGACAAACTATAAGATATGGCAGTTATATAATAGTATATAAGGGAACTCACAATAGTGGGTTCTCTTTTTATTGTACAGATGGCAATGGATACGTTTTATGCCTGTTGTCATTAAAAAGAATCCCAATAGAAAGAATGATAAGAAAAAATCACTATATAAGGATGCCATAAGATATATAACCTATTTCATAGAGGAAAGTTGATTAAAGATGCCAATTTTTCTATCTTTTGTTCCTGTGTGGTTATACTAGTAGTACTGTGGTAGTGTCATACGTTGCATAAGGAAGTTATGTTGACATGTGTGAAAGTAGTTTGAAAATACACAATATAAGCTATGGTATACTAGATATATAGTTGTACTAGGTAAAAATATAATGATATGGTAAAAACTATTGAATCTATATAGATATTGAGATGAGGTCAACGTTAGATGAGTATAAAACTTGGCATAGGATGTATAGAGGCGCAGATAAGAAAGGAAATCAACGAATGAGAAGTAAACTAGTTAGAAATATATGGCGGAAAGCTATGGTATGTGGCATGGTGATGGCCACTTTCACAGGTGCTGTAGGTATGGCAGAAGATATAGAGACAAAACCTAAGGTTACATTCATAGAACAGCAAGGAATGCCAGTAGATATGCCAGCAGGTATGCTCGTTCCTGTAGGGGATCACTATACAGACAGTAGTCTACTTGCAAAAGGTGAGGGAACAGAAAATATACCGAACCATACGTATATTAGTAGTCGGGAAGGGCATTTTCGTTTTGCCATTCCTTGGGATGTACAAAGTCTTACTTGGATTGATAAGGTAGTACCTACAGACAGTGGGCATGTGGTGGGGGTTCTGCTGCAACTAGACAAAGATGTGAATGTGATGGTCACACGTAGAGATAATGTACCGCCGAAAGGAGTATCTCAAGAACAGTGGAATACAACCTGGTATGACCAACCTATCCAAGGTATGACAGATGCGGAGTACATGGAGATTTGGCGTCAAAAAAATCCACATACCTTTAAAAAGCACACAGTATCTGAAGGAGGCCTTCTATCTCGAGAAGATATGACAGCAGTTCGCTGGGATCGATTTGAACAGCCTACACAGGATGGACCTTATGTAAGGTTCACCATCGATATGATTATGAAAGAGGATCCTACACATCGATACTTGATGGAAGTAGAATATGATGATATTCATAGATATGATTTGCAGACCTTGTTGCACTTATTAGATGATTTTGTGTATATGGGAAATGATGAAAGTAAAGAAATAACATCTTCTCATCGATTAAGTAAAGATCCATCTAGCATGCATGATCAACTTCCCAAAGAACTTGTTTCAGGGAATTCTATGTCAGTTTCAGATGTAACTACTCTTGAACGCCTATACCATGAAGAATTAGTTCAAGGCAAGCCATCGAAGCGTATACAGAAAGAAATACGAATTACCGATGAAGGGATTACCTCTCAATCCACCTGGGATGATAACAGCAAAACTGAGGCTAGGATTTTACGCTCTGGACAGATAGGGATAAGGACACAATCATAGATTACAGAGGATTTATATTGGTATAGATAGATGGCACTAAAAAGCACAGATTGTATGTCTTATCGGTGTATAGGGAATCTTGGAAAAGAATCTTATAGTATATGTGATATGCCCTTGATTTATGAATTTTGCCTATATATAATGTGAGTAGAGCAGTTCGGTTATATACTTTTGAAACGAGGTGTATAGATATGGGGACTCACTTACAATCGATGGAATCTATGCCAGAGTATGAAGATTTTTGTATTTGCTTAGGCAGAAAGATTGCTTGGGTTAGGCGGTGTCAGGGACTTTCACAGAAAGAATTATCTAAACGATGTGGTATTAGTCCCAGCTATTTAGCAAAAATTGAAGGGGCTAAAGGATCGTTGGGCACATCGGTGCAGGTGTTGTATTTGATTGCCAAGACTTTGCGGATTGATGTAGCAACTTTGGTATGCCATGATGAAGTTGATTACCAACGGGTGCGAATGTTTAGAATCAAGCGACGTGCTATGGGATATGAATCGAATCAGTTGCATTGACTGGATGAGAACTAGTTTGTGTTATAAATATATAATTGATAATATAATTATTATCAAAAAGTATATTGAGAAGGGATAATTGAGAATATAAGGGCATATAGTTATTTTTGGTATACCTAGCTGAAAATAAATGATAAAACCTATCAAATTGCTTATTGGGTAGGTTCAGTGATACAAAAAATGCAACGTTAATTGTAAAAATTGGATAAAAAAGTATACAGAAGTATTTGACAAGACTAAAAAAACATGCAATAATGAGAATGTAGAAAAGGTAAGTACCTTAGTTAAATGATAATCATAAAGTTAGCGAATTTCTATTTTTTATGGAGGTGTCTCATGCGCGTTATTGGTGATGCATGCATTAAATGTGGTTCTTGTGCTTCTGTTTGTCCAGTAGGAGCAATTGCTGAAGGCGAAGTTAAATACGAAATCAACGATACTTGTATCGATTGCGGTTCTTGCGAATCCGTTTGCCCAGTAGCAACAATCACAGCTGAATAATTCAAACGAATAACAAACCCCGTGAACATACGTGTTCGCGGGGTTTTCTCGTTTTTATTTTATAGAGTACTTTTTTGGTTCTATAATATATTTTGTGGGGACAGCAAAAGCCATCTCCCCAAGGTATATTTTTTATGCATAAAATAGGCATATCATTTAGTTTGCTTTACAATACCAGTAACCACACAAATAAGAAAGGACTGAATCATATGCCTACATTAGATTATACCGAAGTTTTACAAATATCAAAACAAAGTTTATTTATGACATCGTATTGGACGAAGAAAGTAAAACTTTCAATGAAAAGAACTCTTTCATAGGCCGGTATTTTATGAAATATTTATATTTGTCAGATGCTAGGGTTTCCTTTATGATAGTAGTATATGTATACTCTATGTTAGTAAGGAGAGGTGTTACTTATGAAACAACCATTAATCGGTATTTCAGGTTCTCATATGATTGATCAAGGTGGTCCATTTCCGGGATATAAACGATCTTATGTAAATGATGATTATGTACAGTCTGTATTAGAAGCGGGTGGCATTCCTGTGATTATCCCCTTCCAAGAAGATGAAACTGTGTTGAAAGCTTTGGTGGAGCGCATTGATGGATTACTGTTATCGGGTGGTCACGATATTGCCCCACAATTCTATGGTGAAGAACCAGAGCGTGGATTAGGTGCGATTTGGCCAGAACGAGATATTTTTGATATGCGTCTATTAGCCTTTGCGAAAGAACGCAATATTCCAATTATGGGGATTTGCCGTGGTCATCAAATTATCAATGTTGCTCATAAAGGATCTTTGTACCAAGACTTGCCTGCGTTTGCGACAATCAAACATTCCCAAAATCAAACAGCAGGATTACCAACTCATTCTATGGGGATTGAAAAGGATTCCAAATTATTTGCTATGGTTGGTTCTGAAGACGTGATGGTGAATTCCCATCATCATCAAATCGTGAAAGAAGTAGGAGAAGGTTTGCGTGTGGTAGGCCGTGCAAAAGATACTGTTATCGAAGCGATGGAAGGCACTGACTATCCATACTTGCGCACATACCAATTCCATCCAGAAATGATGCGCCATACAGAGTTAAACAAAGTTATTTTTGAAGACTTCGTAAACGCTGCTAAATAAAAGTCAGGGAAGATACAACAGCATAGGACATAGAAAAGGAGCCGTAAGCTCCTTTTTTGGCATATACAGTAGTAATCTCAGTTAGGTTGCTATGGGATGGACATAGGGGGATGATATCTATTTGGAGAAATAGTAGTAGTATAGAAGACTTTCATAAGAAACTATGATATACTGAAAAAAATGTTAAACATACGGAATAATCATATAAGGGGGATATGATGAAAGTACCTACAAGGTGTGAAAAAAATGGTCAAGAATTAGCACCACAAGAGAATCACACAATTGTTGAAAAAGAACTTACGCCCAATGCGTCTAAGAGCACGATGACAGTAGATGGCTTAACCGATGCAGCATTGTTAGGTGCTTTGCATGATACGGTACAGCGATATGGGGGAGCTATAGGCGAACATATTGTAGGGCTCACAGGGGTGGACAATCTTCGTGACCAACAATGGGTGCGTGGCTTAGCAGATATTGCAAATTCCAAGGTCAATCCAGACTATGAATATCAAAATATACATCAACAGGCAGGGTTTTCTGCAGAAGTGAAAACGGTGGTCCGTCAAAATGCTGAGGCACGCATTCATGGCGATGCCACTCGGACCATGAGAACCGATGACTTAGGTCGTGTGAATGATCCGCTATACGATACAGTCAAGCTCGATGAAAATGGCGGTATTATCGAAGGGTCAGGTACACAGGTAAAGTTTGTTGGATACTCTGAAAACGATCCTTTCAACGAAGATAGTGCTGCAAGGGCCTATCAGAAGTTGATGAGTGATAAATTTGCTAAATACCATGAAAATAATGTACTCATTGAGGTGCCAAAGGATCAATATGATAATTTAATCGCAGAAACAGATAAGAATATTGGCAAACTACACAACCAACTGGAACGAGTGACAGATCCTGATGTACGGGCTAAGTTAGAGGTTAAATTAGAGCGAGCTGAAACCTTGCGGGAAAATTTGCGACCAAGTTCTGTTACCTCTGAAGAAGCTGTCTTTGCACGAGAACATCCTTATCTATCGACAGCAAAGGAGATGGGCTTTGTGGCTCACCAAGCAGGCATGGAAGCGGCAGAGTTTGGCGCTGTTATCGGTGGATCGATAGCGATAGTCCAACAAACCGTAGCATTACTACAAGGTAAAGTAGAAGTGGAAGAAGCGGTGGTAGAGGTTGGCAAAGCAACGGTGAAACGAGCAGGCCAAAGTTATGTGGTTGCTGCAGGGGGCTCTTTGGTCAAAGGGGCCATGGAACAAGCATCGCACAAGACCATACAAGCGGCCTCCATGTCAGGGTTGCCACAAGCGATGGTGCAGGTAGCGATTACGGGCTCCCAGGTATTATATAAATATTTTACCGGTAAAATTGACGGTAGAGAATGCGTACAAGAATTATCCCAACAAAGTGCGAATATGTTGGCTGCTAGTCTATTTACTATGATAGGGCAAGCAGTGATTCCTATCCCTGTGGTAGGTGGACTTGTGGGCGGTATGGTAGGATATGCGCTTTCATCGGCTACCTTTGGGATGCTAAAACAAGCCTTTGCAGAGCAAGATATAGCTAGGGAGCGTCGTCTAGAAATTGAAGCTGCTTGTGAGATACATATTCAACAGATGAATGCCTACCGTGAGCAGTTTGAAACACTGATGGCAAGGTATCTAGCAGAGGAGAAGGAATTTTTCCGAATGACTTTCACAGGCATGCAAGATGCCCTAGCCGTCAACGATACGCAGTGGGTCATCGATACGGGGAATGAAATGATTCGTCATTTCGGTGGCGAGGTAACATTTACCAATCAAGAAGAGTTTGATGCTCTCATGGAAGATGATGGTCCCTTAGTAATTTAAGAGGGAAGGCGAATCGATTGGAAGGAATACCCGTTTTGATACTGAAACAAGGTGCAAAACATATATTAATATATTGTATGGTGAGTTTGAGAAAAGGAGAAAAGATTATGCCATTACCATTTATACTTGCAGGAGCAGCAGCCATCGCAGCGGGAGTCGGCGTAAAAAAAAGCATTGATGCCAAAAAGAAATACAAGGAAGCGAAAGAAATCAATGACAGCGCGATGAGTCGTGTAGAACGAGCTAAACGTACCATTGAACGAGCACGTACACGTACAAATACAGCCATCGAGAACTTAGGCGGCTACAAAGTAGAATTGCTAAATACTAGTGTAAAAGATTTCCTAGATACGATGGAGCAAATTAAAAATATTGAGTTTACTGCAGATCAACAATTAGATGGATTTATTCATAATAAAGAAGAATTGCAAGAACTTCGTGATATCCAAGTGATGGCTACAGGGATTGCCCAAGGCTTAGGGACAGGTGTTGCGTCTGGTGCCTTGGCAGCCTTCGGTGCGTATAGTGCGGCAGGGGCTTTGGCAACGGCATCTACAGGCACAGCGATTGTTGGCTTGAGCGGTGCAGCTGCAACGAATGCGACATTAGCTTTCTTTGGCGGTGGTTCCTTAGCAGCAGGCGGCTTAGGCATGGCTGGTGGTGCAGCTGTATTAGGCGGTATCGTGGCAGGTCCAGCGTTAGCTGTATTGGGATTTGTGGCAGATGCAAAGGCAGATACAGCCTTAGAAGATGCGAAATCGAATCGTGCTGAATCTCGTGCCTTTGCAGCGGAAATGGACCGTGCGGCCTCTGTGTGCGATGGGATTTCTGAACAAGCCGATATGGTGCGTAGATTCTTAACAGAATTGAATGGCGCTTTAGTACCATTAGTAGAAGAAATGAAAGACATCATTCTTCGCAGTGGTAACGATTACAAACAATACAACAGCAATGAAAAAGGTAGTATCGCTCAAGCTGTGACAGTAGTAAAAACTGTGAAAGCAGTGCTAGAAACACGTTTGTTAACAGATGAAGGTAACATGGATGTGAAATCTGTAGAAACGATTCAAGCTCTACAAGAAGGTAACATCTAACACTGAATCGTGTAGTACACTGTGGCAGGGGATACTAGTGGTATCTTACCAAGGTGTATGTGAGCAATACAAAAAGGAATGTTGAGTATGGTACATCAACATTCCTTTTTGTGTAGTATTTATGGGAGCCCTCTCATATAGTTTGTGCCTCTCATATATTTTTGGAACCTATAATGGTTCTATCATATAAATTGTGACTATCATATATTTTGGGGGACAGCAAAAGCTATCCCCCTCAAAATTACATGTTCATAAGTTACATAAAAAATTACTCGCCAGCATGAGCTTTATAAAATTCTAAAAATTGTTGTGCTACCATGGATAAAGGTTGTCCTTTGATAGTAATAAAGGCCTTGTAGAATGTATTCGTCAATTCGGATAAGCGAATACGTGTCATATCTGGATGCGCTACAGTTTCTTGCCCATCCATTGGTATAATCGCAATCGTTCGTCCAGATTGAGCCCATTCGATGGCGGAACTTTTAGTTGTTGTTACAGAAATTACATTCAAAGAAGAAAAATCATTATGATGAGCTTGCATCAGCATGCGTACAGATCCACCAGATAAGCTGAGTGGACATTTAGAGATATCTTTCCAAGAAATACTTTCCAAGTCGCGGTCTGTCCAAAATAAGTCTTTTCGGAATAGGGCGTATAAGTCCTCTGTTTGGGTGTAAAGAATATCAAATTTGTTGGAATCTACCATTTGTTCATTACATAGACCAATTTCAGCGCTGCCATTTAATAAAGATTCTGTCACATCTGTCATTAATCCTTCGTAGATTTCATAACGAACCACAGGATATTGGCGAGAAAAGAAATGTAAATATTGCTGGATTAAGGCCGTTGACCTAGAGGCTGATGAGGCGATACGTAAGGTGCCTTCTACCTCGGAGCTGAGACGCTTTACATCTGCATAGGTTGATTCTTCAATGGAGCATAATTGTTGTGCTTTTTCATAAAAGATGCGACCTGCTTCGGTCAGGTGAAAGCTCGCACCTCGTTGACCGCGTTTGATCACTAATAGGGGGGTACCAAATTCTGCTTCTAAGTACTTGAGTTGCTTACTTAAAGCTGGTTGTGTAATATGCAGTATCTCTGCTGCTTGTGTCATATTCCCCGTTTGTACTAAGATGATAAAATTATAATAGTAAGATGTATCCATGGTATCCTCCT
>CAUQUX010000044.1:0-9379 GCA_963521235.1 uncultured Veillonella sp.
CCATAAGCCTGTAAGTAGGCTATGTATCATACTTCTTACGCTTCTAATATTCGCAATGCTTCTAGGCGACTAACAATAGACACTCCTTCATAGGTGAATGTTGGATATACCTCCTGCAAGGGCTCCAGCACAAATTCCCGTTCCCAAAAATACGGATGAGGTACTACTAACGTAGCTTCTGCCACTCGTATCGGTTGTCCCAATTCATCTTCTATCCAGACAATATCTAAATCTAATGTGCGAGGTCCCCAGTGAATCTCTCGCTGTCTCCCTGCTAACCGTTCGATGTGCAATATTGTATCTAACATAACGAGAGGTGCTAGGGTGGATTCCACTTTCAAAATACCATTTAAAAATGAACCTTGTTCCACGGGGCCCCATGGTGGTGTTTCAATCCAGCTAGAATGGCTTACACTGCGAACACCATCTGTATTCGTCAATTCTGATACAGCGAATGCTAAATACCCTTCCCTATCACCTAGGTTTGATCCGATGCCAATGTAATAGGTATACATTATAGTTGACCTCGTGTAATCACAACTTCTACGTAATCCAGCACGCCTGGTATGGGCGCTTCCGGTTTGCGCACCGTCACTGAAAGTCCTACAATTCCATCATAGGTATTCCACAAATCATCTGCAATGAGTGTTCCCACTCGCTCAATGAGACGTTGCGGTGGACCTTCCACAATCGTTTTTGTCCGTTCGTACACATCGGCATAATTAATAGAATCTTCAATACTGTCAGTTTGACCTGGTTTCGTTAAATCCACACCAATAGAAATGTCTACAAAGAATCGTTGTCCTAATTCATTTTCACTAGCTGAATTGCCATGGTATCCGTAAAATGCCATGTTTCGCAAGTTAATTCTGTCCATTACTCACCTCGTAATAGTACATCTGCCACCGTGATGGCACGTTTATGCATTTCTACATTGTGAACACGCACCATATCCACGCCTTGAATCATGCCAGTAATACAAGTGGCTACCGTTCCTTCATCCCGTTCTTCCGCTGGCAGTTCATTTAAAATCGTTCCAATAAAACGCTTACGACTTGGCGCTAATAACACAGGATATTCATAGACTGTAATTTCACCTAACCGCTGAATTACCTCAATATTTTGGGCATAATCTTTACCAAACCCAATGCCTGGATCGAGCCAGATATTTTGCGGTTTTACTCCTTCTTTCAAGGCTAAATCCACCGAGGAGAAAAAGAATGCTTTCATATCGTCGATGATATCATCGTAATCCGTACTATTTTGATTGTGCATGATAATGACCGGCACATCATATTTTGCCGCTACCGCCGCCATATCTTTGTCATATTTTAAACCCCAAATATCGTTTAAAATATGAGCCCCATGAGATAAGGCAAAATCCGCCGTTTCTGCACGGTATGTATCCACCGATACAGGGACAGTAGACATCTCTAAGACAGGGAGCAAAATTTCTTTCATGCGCTTCATTTCCTCAGCAACAGAAATTTGCGTATGCCCTGGACGTGTCGATTCTACACCTACATCGATGATGTCTGCGCCCTGCTCAATCATCGCTTTCGCATGAGCTACAGCGGTGTCAGAAGTATTGTAACGACCTCCATCAGAAAAAGAATCGGGAGTCCCATTTAAAATCCCCATAATTAATGTACGGTCTTTTAGCTCTAATTGTTTACCATCTTGCCAGTTGTACTTGCGGTACTTAAACATGATCGTTACCTCCTAATAACACCAATGCTTCCTCCCGTAATGTCCCCACGGGCTCTAATATACCTGTAGCGACTATCGTTTTCGCCACTGTCTCTTGTGCTACTTCGCCTTTCATGAGCATGCATAAATGAGTGGCTTCTACCATTACCATAGCACCCATCACATCACCGTCTTCCACTAAGGATGTGGCAATATCATGGGTGAATCGCTCTTGTAATTGTGGCCGTTTCGCAAAGACATCCACTAATGCTTTCAATCGGCCCAAGCCAAATACCTTACCATCCCGTGGCTGATACACAATGTGTACTTTGCCATAGAACGGCATTAAATGATGTTCACATATGGAATAAAATGGAATGTGATTCACCGATACTAGGCCCGTATGTTCCGTGGAATACACATCGCCTAATGCCTCTTTGCCCGTGCTGTTACGTCCAGAAAACAAGCTTTCAAATAACGTGGCCACACGCTTCGGCGTATCTTTCATACCCTGTGCTTCAAGATTGATACCAAGACCCTCTAATAATTGGCGCACACCGTCTAGAGCTTGTTCTTTCATAGTCATCTCCTAAATAATTTTCGTAGTCCAATCTTCGATGGTCCAAATATCGGTCACCCAAGATTCGTAAAATTCTGGTTCATGGCAGACGAGGACTATGGTCCCTTTGAAAGCTTGCAATGCTCGCGCCAATTCTGCCTTCGCATCCACATCTAAATGGTTCGTCGGTTCATCTAATACAAGAACATTATAAGACTCTTGCATCAATTTACAAAGACGAACTTTGGCATTTTCACCACCGGACAAGACCCGCATTTGACTCGTAATATGCTCATTGGTAAGTCCACAACGAGCGAGGGCTGCACGCACCTCGGAATTAGTCAAGGACGGGTAGGCATCCCAAATGTAATCCAACGCAGTTTTTGAATTATCTCGGCTGTCTTCTTGAGCAAAATAGCCAATTTGTAAGAACTCCCCTTTTTCTATCTGTCCAGATAGAGCTGGAATCATGCCTAACAAAGTTTTTAATAAGGTCGTTTTCCCCAAACCATTCACTCCTTGGATAGCGATTTTCTTACCTCGTTCGATCACCACTTCTACAGGACGTGTCAATGGTTCCTCATAGCCTAAGACAAGGTCTTTCGCATCCACAATAAAACGACTCGGCGTACGCCCCTCTTTAAATCCAAAGGATGGTTTTATCTTTTCTTGCGGTTTCTCTAGAATTTCCATTTTTTCTAACCGCTTCGCTCTGGAGTTCGCCATACCACGGGTAGCCACACGAGCTTTGTTGCGCTGAATGAAATCCTTCATATCTGCCACTTCTTGTTGTTGACGCTCGTAAGCACGCAAAGCTTGTTGCTTTTTCACTTCATACGCCGCTAAGAATTGGTAATAATCACCAGTATATCTTGTAAGCTGTGCTTGTTCAATATGGTAAATCACGTTGACAACGGAATTTAAGAACTCCACATCGTGAGAGATCAAGATAAAGGCATTTTCATAGTTTTGCAAATAATTTTGCAACCATTTAATATGGTCTACGTCTAAATAGTTTGTCGGTTCGTCCAATAACAAGATGGTCGGTTGCTCCAATAACAACTTTGTGAGCAATACCTTCGTCCGTTGGCCGCCGCTCAAATCCATGACGTCACGGTCAAGACCGATATCCATCAAGCCTAAACCTTGGGCAGTTCGTTCAATGGTCGCATCGATTTCATAGAAACCACGTTGCTCTAACATCTCTTGCCATTCGCCAGTAAGCTCCATGAGCTCATTCATTCTGTCATCAGAACAATCACCCATTTCTAGATAGGCATCTTGTAATTGTTGTTCAATACCATAGAGAGAATCAAAGGCCCCTCGTAATACATCACGAATGGTCATCCCTTTCTCTAACACACTGTGCTGATCTAAATAGCCTACCGTCACTTGGTTGGACCATTCCACCTTGCCTTCATCAGGCATCAAATGGCCCGTAATGATATTTAAAAAGGTGGACTTCCCTTCCCCGTTGGCGCCGATTAGGCCCACGTGTTCTCCTTTCAGCAAGCGGAAGGATGCATCATCTAATATTTGTCTTGCCCCAAATCCATGGGTTACATTGGTTACAGTTAAAACACTCATATTCATTCTCCAAACTAACGTTATGTATCTCTATATTATACGTTAACATGACAATAATTTCTAGTTTTTACGTATCTGTCCTATTATTTTTATATTTTCTGTGTATTTACGTATGACAATGTGAAAGTGTATACTAATAGCATTCTTAGAGTATCTTAGTCGTTTACAATGGTATACACGAATCTTGTCTTCCCTATGACAAACCCTATTATTCCATAGATATGACGAGATGAAAGCATATATTACCCTAGCAAGGAGAGTGTCCTATGAATCACGTACCTACTATACTATCCATACAAGATATGAGCTCTGTTGGCCGTTGTTCACTCACTGTATTCATCCCTCTAGTGAGTGCCCTACGGTGCCAACCGATTCCCTTACCAACAGCGGTACTTTGCAATCATCTAGAATATCCTAACTTTGAAATGGTGGACATTACGGATCACCTGGAAAGTTTCTACAACTGTTGGAACAAAAACGACATCACCTTCGATGCCATTCAAAGTGGTTTCCTCGCATCACCTGAGCAAATTCGCCTTGTAGAGGATGCCATCGAACGATTCGGCAAGAACAAACTTGTTGTGGTGGACCCTGCTATGGCAGATGACGGCAAACTGTATTCCATCTACAATGAGGAAATGGTGAAAGAAATGCGTAAACTCATCACCAAAGCGTTCATCATTAAACCGAACTACACAGAGGCTTGTTTCCTCTTAGACATGCCCTATGACCCGACACCACAATCAGAAGAAGTCATCTACGACATGTGTCGTCGTTTGCATGCACAAGGTCCCGAATACGTGGTCCTATCTAGCTTGCCATCAGAGGACTCTGCCCTCATCGCTGTCTATCGTGGTAGTACAGATACCATCACATGGGTATCTAATCCATTAGTACAAGTGAAAGCCCACGGAACGGGGGATACTTTTACAGCTATCTTGACGGCCCTCGTACTACGCGGCTATACCCCAGAAGAGGCATCTCGCATTGCAGGCCAATTTACCACAGAAGCAGTCAAATTCACCCACGAGGAAATCGGTTCCTTGCGTGACGGCTTAGCCCTTGAACTGCTATTAGATCGTTTAATTTCCATTCCCAATCCATAATTAGGAGGTTTCATGAACACTTACAAAACAAACAACAATACAGCTCAAGCTGATAAGTCAGCAACATCTCAGCATACAAAGGCTGATATCACACAAACTAGTCATTCAACAATGTCACAACATACAAGCCCAACTACACCTATTAGCTCAAGATCCACAACGAAAGATATCATCTATATTGGGTTATTATCTGCATTATGCATCGTATTTACGACCATAAAAGTACCATTGCCAACGGGCGCTATGGTGCACCTTGGTTCCGCCGCACTATTCTCCATGGCATCCGTATTCGGCGGATTCTATGCAGGACTCGCTGGCGCTATCGGCTCTGGTATCTTTGACCTCATCATGGGCCATTCCCAATACACCCTATTCTCCATCGTGATTAAAGGATTGGCAGGCGTAATTGTAGGTGTATTAACAGTAGGTTGGAGACCATCTGTGCCTGCTCGCTCCGTATCTACCCCTCGTATTCTATTGGCCATGTTAGTCGGTGCCATTTGGACAGCCGCAGGGTACTTCGTAGCATGGTGGGTCGTACTGGACAGCTATATCGCTGCCGTCACAAGACTACCTGCGTCCTTCCTAACCAGCGGCATCGGCATCTTAGTAGCCTTGCTACTAATCCCGATCCTACGCCGCATCCCTCGCAAATAATTTGGCATACCGTTGAAAGTATGGTATACTAAACATAACAAAAGAGAGCCAATAACGTGTCGAAGACGTTAGGCTCATCTCAAGGTACTAAAATTGAAATAGCCTAACGTGTTGAGGTGGCTAGACCTCATTCGTTAGGCGTTTTCATTGACTATTTACATAAATCAATGATTTGAACTACTAGTGTCAAAATACAAATAATCAAATAGATTTTTTCGAACTTTGTCATAGTATCACCTTCTCCCGTTATAGGAAGAGATGAGCCCAACACACGTTGCTGACTCTCTTGTTTATAGTATAGCATATTTTGTGCAAATTGTTTACTTTTAACGACAAAAATTTAATATGAATATCATTAGACGTAAAGAGCGCGATATATTCCAAATTGAACCCATAATAGGACAAATTCATGTAGGAATATATCGCGCTATTCTTATGTTATCATGAATCTATATTTGAATCAGCAATTTTCTAATTCTTTATATAATTCATAATTTTCTTCAATCAGTTCTTGTGAAAGCTCTCTAAGTCTTTTTTCTAATTCTTTATTATTTTCGGTGGTGACGATTTTAACATCCTTTACATCTTCTGTATTCATCACAACCTCCTAAGTAAAAATAATAATTCCTCTAAATTCATATATGTACTACAAAGTTACGATTTTAGACATGAATTTTTCGTTATTAATAATAAACCGCTCATGTGTGCCACGACCGATAACTTTTTCATCTTCTTTAGCGACTACCTCAAAGATTACTTTTCTACCATCAACAGCTACTACCGTTGCCATTGCCGTTATAGTTGCACCTAATGGGCTAGCTGCTTCATGGCTTGTTTCCATGCGAATCCCCACGGATCCTTCGCCGTCTCCTAAATCACCTTGAATCCCAGTATAGGCTGCTTTCTCCATCAATGCCACCATCGCAGGTGTAGCAAACACAGGTAAGGTACCACTACCCATGTACTCCGCTGTATTATTAGCTTCCACTACCACCGTAGCCATACCAACTTGTCCAATCTCGATTGCCATAGAAACTCCTTTCTATTATTAACAGTAATACAGAATATGTTTTGGCTTTATTCTAACACTTTTATTGGATTTTTTCTATTTTTTCTTGATGATATTTCGCTCTCAGAGATAAACACCTATGGATTTTTTGTACTGCATTTTCATCAAAATCAATGATAATATAATAGCTCATTTGATTACTTTCTCGCTTATAAAATCCCATATCTACATCATCAAAAATAAATCGACCACCATCTGGATCCATTATAGATATTCAGCCACATAAATTCAATCCTGTTGAATTTTATGGTCTTGACAATGCACCGCCCTGTTTTACAATAACTATAAGAAAAGGAGTGATATCTATGCCTACTATATCTATACATCTTACTGAAAGTGAATACAATCTAGTTCGCCAGCATATTGAAAGTAAAGGGCTGACTATCTCTCAATATATGAAAGCAATGCTATTAGAGGAAATCGAAGACGAATACGATGTATCTATCGTCAACGAGTATATACAAGAAAAAGATACTATGGAGTTTCTAACACTTGAGGAGTCCTCTAAAGAATGGGATATTAAGTAGTTATCAAAATTAAATTATAAAAAATAGTAAATCAAAGTGGGTACCACGTCTTTCGACGTTGGTACCCACTTTTTGGTATGCATAGTTACCTTTTAACTATTGTTATTCAGTATTAACTATTGTTATTTAGTTTTATGCCATACCCATGCGTTCCATAAGCATTTTAATTTGTGCTTTCATTTCTGCATTTTCTGCATCTTTTCTAGCATTTTCTGCTTTCAACGCTGTGATTTCATCTTGCATTACATATACGGAGGAGATTGGACCACCTTTGTAACGTTCTGGGATATTATCATCATCACCAGTACCGAAACGATATGTGGCACCGATGTTTGCCATGCTCTTACCAGATCCCATTGTGATTCCTGCATTGAACATGAAGTTTTCATTTGCATAGTGTGCAATACCTAATGCTAATGCTTGATTTCCGTCATAAGAACCGATACCTGCCATGATTTGAGATTTTCTCAATGGATCGTAGCTTAATGGATTCATAGCTGCTAATGCTGCAGAGTGTGCACCCACTTCGCTTACACGTTGGGAAGTTTTTTCTAAAGCAGCGCCAAGTTTACTTGTTACTTCTTTTACTTGACCAACAGTTGCTGCATCAGAATCCTCAATACCATCAGCCACATTAGTAATACGGTTACCACCATTGTTTAAGCCATCTTTTGTTAAGCTTACAGATTTCTTAGGATCTCCTGTACTTGGAGCAATGCTAAGACCTGCACCATCCATTTTCACAGAACTGTCTACTACAGGTTTTCCATCTTTGTCTTTTACAACATTACCCTTTTCATCTTTTTTGTAATTGTTGTATTCAGAACCATTTAAGCCAGTGATTTTACCGTCTTTGATTTCTACTTTAGATACTGTACCATCCGCATTTTTACTTACTACGGACAAGCCTTTATCAGTAATAGTTGTAGTATTAACGCCTTCTTTTGTAGGAACACCCTTTTCATCCACAGGAGCACCTGCTGTGATACCACCGTTTTTGATATCTACTTTAGATACGTTGCCCTTTTCATCTTTAGTGGCTACGGAGAATCCGTCTTTATCCATAGATGTAGCAGAGCCTGCTTCTGCAGGAATACCGTTTGCATCTACTGGATTACCAGCACTTACACGACCGTCTTTGATTGTTACTTTGGATACATTACCTTTTTCATCTTTAGATGTTACAGAGAATCCGTCTTTATCCATAGATGTAGCAGATCCTGCTGCTGTAGGAACACCGTTTCCATCTACTGGAGCACCGAATGTACCAATATTAGCTGTTACGCTGCCCTCTGAAGCATTCAACTTAACATTAGTATCCCCATCTTTTTCACCAAGTGTGATAGTACCCTTAGCACCATTCATTTCTACTTTATTTTTTCCTTCACCAGCAGAAACGACGCCTTGAGTTCCGTCCATTTGGACTTGGTTTGCACCCTTGCCTAATGTTACTGTATCTTTCAACTTAACAGTAAATGTTTTAACTCCTTTATCATCAGTTGTAGCTGCAGGTACTTCAATATTACCTTCGCCTTTCACATTCATTAGGTCTGTAATTACTTTTTTACCTGCCGGAGTTAAATCTCCCAAGTTTCTAGCATTGTTAATACGTGCATCTAATGCTTCAATAGCAGCACCTACAGAAGTAACTGGCGTTTTGGACGCTGGATTTGTACCATCTACGGTAATCTCGAATTTTGGTGCAGAGATAGTACCGTCTTTTTGTACTTTAGCTCCACCACCAATTGCTTCCGCTATGGATGTATTCGCATTAAAGATTTGATTACCATTCACAACGTCATTAGAACCTTGTGCAATAACACCATCCTTGACATTAGTAATTTTGTTACCACCATTGTTTAAGCCGTCTTTAGTTAAGCTTACTGGTTGTTTATCTTTTTCAGTTGGAGTGATTGTCATGCCACTACCGTTTACACTTACTTTGCTATCTACTACAGGGTTTCCATCTTTATCTTTTACAATATTGCCTTTATCATCTTTTTTGTAATTGTCGTATTCAGAACCATTCAAGCCAGAAATCTTACCGTCTTTAATCGTTACTTTAGATACATTGCCGTCTTTATCTTTAGTTGTTACAGAGAAACCATTGTCTTTGTCCATAGATGTAGTAGTACCTACTTCTGTAGGAATACCTTTTGCATCTACTGGAGCCCCGAAATTACCA
>CAUQUX010000045.1:0-9291 GCA_963521235.1 uncultured Veillonella sp.
GTATGAATATGAACAGAAATAGATACTTATTTGTGCTTACATGCCGATACATGCTTAACCATCTGAGGATGGGATTATATAGTCTTGGACTATGGTAGTATGTATAGACAGTACGACTATAGTCCTGTAGGAGGAAATTTTGAATATACAAGAAGAAAGAACCAAGGTAGCTACATCGACTGGTGAAGCTACGCAACAACGACCACGTTCCACAACACGTACACGCCGTACAACAGGTCAAAATCGTCGTACCACTGTGAAAGCAGAAGGGGAACGTACTAGTCGTCCGCGAGGTGACAATGGCGAGCGCCGTCAATCCAATCGTGGTCCGCGTAGACCACAACGAACAAATGCAGCAGTGGAAAAAGATGAACAAACAACACGTGCTCATGTGCGAAAAGATAAATTACAAATCATTCCATTAGGCGGTCTAGGTGAGATCGGTAAAAACATGACCATCTTCCAATATGGTGATGATATTGTCGTGTTGGATGCGGGCTTAGCATTCCCAGAAAATGACATGTTAGGGGTAGATATCGTTATCCCTGATATGAGTTATTTAATCGAGCATAAAGATAAAGTACGTGCCGTGGTGATTACTCATGGTCACGAAGATCATATTGGTTCCTTGGCGTACTTATTAAAAGAAGTGAACGTACCTGTGTATGCTACGAATTTAGTGTGTGGCTTGATTGAAGGCAAATTAAAAGAACATCACGTAAAAGCTAAAAAATTACAAGTCGTAAAAGCTGGTGACGAATTTAAAATTGGATGCTTCAAAGTGGGCTTCATCCAAACAAATCACTCTATCCCAGATGCATGTGCCATTTTCTTAGAAACTCCAGTAGGTATAGTGGTACATACGGGGGACTTCAAAGTAGACCAAACTCCAGTAGATGGTAAATTGATGGACGTTCATAAATTTGCGGAACTTGGTAACAAAGGCGTATTGGCATTGATGTCTGATTCCACCAATGTGGAAAAACCAGGATTTACCCCTTCTGAAAGTACAGTGGGACCAGCGATTATGCGCGCTGTAGCAGAAGCAACAGGTCGTGTCATCTTGGCTACTTTCGCATCTAATGTATCTCGTTTACAACAAGCCATAGATGCAGCGGCGGCTACAAAACGTAAAGTAGTAGTACTGGGTCGTTCCATGGTGAATGTTACAGAAATTGCACAAGAACGTGGGTATTTAACAGTGCCAGAAGGCATGATTATCGGTGATGATGAAATGAATCGCTATCGTACCGATGAAATCATGATCTTAACAACAGGATCCCAAGGGGAGCCAATGGCGGGATTATCTCGTATGTCTACAAACAATCACCGAACTGTAGAGATTACGCCAAATGATACGGTCATCATCTCCGCAACACCGATTCCAGGTAACGAAGCGGCAGTAGGGCGTACTATCGATAACTTATTGCGCCAAGGTGCTCATGTAGTATACGGCAAGGACCGTGGTATTCACGTATCTGGTCATGGTAGCCAAGAAGATTTGAAAACTATGTTGAACTTGGTAAGACCTAAATTCTTTATCCCAGTCCATGGTGAATATCGTATGTTGAAAAAACATGGAGAATTAGCCGTGTCTATGGGAATCGTAAAACCTAGCAATGTCTTGGTAGGCGACAATGGACAAATTTTTGAGTTTACTACTCGTACAGGTCGTTTAGCAGGTCGTGTGCCAGCTGGTAAAGTCTTTGTGGATGGCTTAGGTGTAGGCGATGTAGGTAACATTGTTATCCGTGATCGTCAACAATTAGCCCAAGAAGGTATGGTGGTAGTTGTAATGGCTATGGACCGTGCATCTGGTACGATTGTAGCGGGCCCAGATATGTTATCCCGTGGCTTTGTGTATGTTCGTGATGCAGAAGAATTGTTAAGTGAAGCGCAACGTCGAGTAGACGCAGCAGTAGAGAAATGTGAAATGGACCACATTAAAGATTGGACAACCATCAAATCTGTGGTGCGTGATACATTAGGAAAATTCTTCTATGAAAAAACACGTCGTCGTCCAATGATTCTACCAATCATTCAAGACGTATAAATAATGTGATATAATAGGCATATGATGAAAGTCATATGTCTATTTATTGTATTGGCATAGAACTATGTTGAACCTTTGGGGAGAGACATAGTATGGGGTTAGTATATGAATCAAACAAGTACAAAGTCCGTCGTAGAGTCTGGTATCTTAACGGCATTGATGATTGTCTTTGCCATGATAGGTCTCAGTGTACCTATGCTTGGATTTTTTGGATCTATTTTTGTGCCTATGACGATTGCCATTGTAGGTGTACGTCATGGCTTTCGTTGGAGCCTATTATCTGTTGTATCAGCGATTATAGCCATTGCTTTTTTATTAGGACCTTTGACGGCCATAGTAGAAGGTGGAGTCTTCGGTGTGATTGGTATTTTGATCGGGTATGGATTGGGCAAGCACTGGTCGATTTCTAAATTGTTGATGATTCCTGCGGTGGTATTAATGCTAGCAGTAGTCGTTCAGTTTTGGGCATCTGCTTTGGTGATGCAGGTAAGTCCTACAGAGATGTGGTCATCTTTGGAAGAACAAATTACAGTATCCATGCAAGATATGTATGTGCAGCAAGGGCTTTCAGAGGAACAAGTGACAACGGCGATGACCGCCTTACAAGATCAGATTGATATTATGAAGAAGGTACTCATAGCAGGCTTGTTTTGCTCAGGTGTGGCTATTTCCTATATTATCAATCGCCTTACCTATATTGTACTCAGTCGTATTGGTACGTACCATATTCCCGAAATGCCGACCATCCAAGGATGGCGCGTGCCGGATTGGGCATTACATATCTTTTTATTAGGTGTGATTTCTTACTTCGTAAAACAATATATTCCATTCCTTGAATATACAGGCTATAATTTGATGTACTTAGGTGGTATAATGCTATTTATACGAGGCATTTCTTGTGTCTGGCGTATTAGTAAAAGTTACAATCCACCGAAGATTGTGCCTTGGATCGTATTAGGTCTATTTATTATAATGTCACAATCAGCCGCTATATTAGGAGCCTTAGATGTGTTCTTGCATATAGAGGAACGATGGGGGAAACGAAGTAAGTAAATTTAGAGGAGGTAGTATGGATATACAAACTGAATACAGTTCCATAGAAATTACTGCTGCCGTTCTCATCCTTATCTTATTAGGAATTATTTTTTATTTAAATTGGCAGCTAGCTATGTTAGCTTGTATAGTGGTAATCGGAGCCTACTTATATGTGGGACAAACCATTCGGAGAGGACGACATTTTAGAAAAGCTCAATTTGACCGCATGGCAAAGGGGATTACGCAGGCTTCTACCTTTGCGTTACAAAATTTGCCAGTAGGGATTGTGATTATTGATGAACATAATGTCATCTGCTGGAGCAATAGCGTATTCAGAGATTGGTTACCTAGTGACTCCGATAAAACAATCAAGTTAAGTGGATTTATTCCTACGTTGCGAATTGATAAATACTGGGGTAAGTCGGGCCATTTTCATGAAGAAGTTGATGGAAAGTATTATCGGGTTCTCTATAAAACATTGGCAGCACCGAAGTCTAACTATTCTGACGTGAACAGCGATGAATTAGATTCCTATATGGCATTTTATTTCGATGATATTACAGATATTGAAGTAGAGAAACATAAAGCTGTATCTCTGGTGCCAGCGTTTGGCTTTATTGCTATGGATAATATCGAAGATTTACGTACAGGCTTGAGCGACATTGAGTATACGCAATTGTGGTCTGATATGAACCGATTGATCGTCACAGAAATCGACCAACATGATGGCTTTATTCGCAATGCTACAGAAGATACTTATACATTTAGTATTAGTAAAGCGGCTATGTTACACATGATGGACACAAAATTTAGCTTATTAGATAAAATTCGAGCTTTAACTACATCGAAACATATACCGCCAACCATCAGTATGGGGATTGCTTTGACAGAAGATACTGTAAAAGCACAAGGGGAAAAAGCGAAAGCCGCCTTAGAAATTGCCTTAGGCCGTGGTGGTGACCAAGTGTGTGTATACCATGGTGAAGAAGTGAAATTCTTTGGTGGTAAAACGTCGGGGAATGAAAAAAATACCCGGGTTCGTGCTAGGATGATATCACATGCCTTACATGAAATTATGCTGGATTCTGATCGTGTTCTTGTGATGGGTCATGATCGGGAAGATTACGATAGTATTGGCGCCTCTGTGGGGGTTGCGGCCATGGCGAGAGCTCTTAATAAACCAGTTCACATTGCTTTGAGTTCCCATCCTACAGCAGTGCGTAAATTAGTAGAAGTTATGGTGGAACATCCAGACTTTCAAGGACTAATTATTGATGAAGAAGAAGCAGTTCAGTTTGTAACAGATAATACAGTTGTGATTGTGACAGATGTGCATCGTTCTGAGATGGTGGCAGCTCCATCAGCTTTGAAAAAGGCAAATCGTCGTGTTGTCATCGATCATCATAGAAGGGGTTCCGACTTTATTGAGTCCCCATTGTTGACGTATTTGGAGCCATCTACATCATCTACTAGTGAACTAGTGACAGAGTTAATTCAATATTTCCCAGAACATGTAGAGATTAAGCACATTGAAGCTAGTGGTTTATATGCAGGTATTGTAGTGGATACAAAAAACTTTGTGGTCCAAACGGGGGCACGTACTTTTGAGGCAGCCTCTTTCTTGCGTCGATCAGGAGCAGATGTATCCTTAGTACGACATTTATTTATGGATAGTTTTGAAGGAATGCGCATACGCTCAGGGATGTTAGCATCTGCGGAAGAAATTGCTCATATGGCTTTCACAGAAGCACCAGAGAATGCACAAAATGCCACAGTGATAGCGGCCCAAACAGGAGATAAGTTGATTACCCTAGAAGGTGTCGAAGCAAGTTTTGTGTTCTATGTATTGCCAGATGGTGGCATTGGAGTGAGTGCTAGATCGCAAGGAAAATTAAATGTACAAATGATTATGGAAGCTGTTGGCGGCGGGGGTCACCGTACGGTGGCGGGCGCTCAAATATATAATATGTCTTTGAAAGAAGCGCGCCAATGGGTGACGGAAGTAGCCCTATCCCATATGAAAGAATTACAAAGAGAAGGTAAGGAGGAATTATCATGAAAGTAATTTTATTAGAAGATGTTAAAAAAGTAGGTAAACGAGGGGAGATCATAGAAGTTTCTGAAGCCTATGGTCGTAATGTATTGATAAAAAAAGGACTAGGTCTTGAAGGAACTCCTCAAAATTTGAACAATGCAAAACAAAAATTAGGTGCTCAAGCCCATAAAAAACAAGTGGACTCCGATGAGGCAACTGTATTGGCGAGTCAATTGTCTAAAGTATCTGTGACTATCCCAGTAAAAATGGGCGATGGTGGTCGTGTGTTTGGATCTGTAACAGGTAAAGATATTTCTGATGCATTGCAATCGCAAGTAAAAGTTGATGTGGATAAAAAGAAAATTGACTTAAAAGAGCCAATCAAGACATTGGGTACTCATGAAGTGCTAATTCGAGTG
Organism: uncultured Veillonella sp.; assembly: GCA_963521235.1. GTDB lineage: Bacteria > Bacillota > Negativicutes > Veillonellales > Veillonellaceae > F0422. The sequence continues at coordinate 5,543 of CAUQUX010000045.1, forward strand.
CATCCAGAAATTACAGCTAAAATTACTGTAGAAGTAGTAGCAGGTTAATAGGAAGAGGGGCTAGGCCCCTCTTTTTTGCATAAAGATATGTAGTTGTGAATAGGGAGAATGTGTATGTCAGGACGGATACCACCCCATAGTATAGAGGCAGAACGAGCTGTATTAGGGGCGATTTTGCTGAATAAAGATGCCTTTGATGCGGTCAGTTCCATTGTGAAAGCGGAAGATTTTTATAGTGACAATCATCGTGTGATTTATGAAGCCATTGTGAGTATTATAGGGAAAAATCAACGAGCAGACTATGTGTTGCTGTCAGAAGAACTGAAAAAAGCACAAAAACTAGAGGCTGTTGGAGGGATTCTATATCTTACGAACCTTACCACAGATATAGTGGATGTGTACAATGTAGAAGATCATGCGAAAATTGTGAGAGATAAAGCACATTTACGGAAGTTAATTCATGTAGCCAATGCAGTGGAATCTATGGCTTACCGTGAAGAAGAGGAAACCGAAGATATTGTCAATCGAGCAGAGCAAATGGTCCTCGATGTGAGTGGAACCACAAAAGGAGAATCTTCTTTCAGCGCTATGCGAGACGTAGTGTATGAAACCATTGACCGTATTAATGAATTGCAACGCCATAAAGGAATATTGACAGGGGTATCTACAGGGTTTAAAGACTTAGATAACTTGACTAGTGGGTTGCAAAAGTCAGATTTGATTTTAGTTGCCGCGCGCCCATCTATGGGTAAAACAGCATTTACCTTGAATATTGCTCAAAATGTAGCCATGAAATCGAAGAAAAATGTGGCTTTTTTCTCTCTAGAAATGTCAAAAACACAACTGGTAGCCCGTGTGTTGGCAGCGGTAGCAGGCATTAATTCAGGACGTATTCGGAATGGACAGTTGAGTCAAGAAGATTGGGGGAAAGCGATTAGTGCTTTAAATGATTTAGCAGAAGCTCCCTTATATATTGACGATACATCTGGCTTGACACCACAATTGATGAAGAAAAAATTGCGCCGTTTAATTCAAGAACATGGTGAACTAGGGCTTGTGGTAGTGGACTACATCCAGCTCATGGAAAATGGCGGTAAAAAAGTAGCGGATAATCGTCAACAAGAAGTATCTGCTATTTCTCGTCAATTAAAGATTATGGCACGGGAATTTAATGTGCCATTGATCGCCTTATCTCAATTGAGTCGTGGTGTGGAAAGTCGTGCTGACAAAACGCCGATGTTGAGTGATTTGCGTGAATCTGGCTCCTTGGAACAAGATGCAGATATTGTAGCATTCTTGAATCGTGAAAACTATCAAGACACAGAGGATACAAGTGATGGTGTAGAAACGCAAGTAATCATCCGTAAACACCGGAATGGTGAACTAGGCATTGTAAAACTATGGTTTGAAGGGGCTTACACGCGGTTTAGGGATTTGGCATACCGTGATGATGACCCAGGTATATGAGTTAGGAGGAGGACAGGATGAAACAACGTTGGAAATATATGGTATGTGTAGGGGCGTTGACTTTAGGGATTACAACGATGGGAATGCCCACTACGGAAGCCCATGGACTTTGGGAAGCTCTTGGTAAAAGTGTATTAGGGGGCATTTCTGCGCATCAACATTTAAGTGACTTAGATAATACAGAAGCTGGTCAACAAGAGATGCTAGAAAAAACAAAAGACCGTACGGGTGTGTACGATAATTATGCCTATCAAATGCGAGCGAAGCGCATTGTGGATGAGCTTTCAAAATCACCTCACGTGAAACGTAGTTATGTGGTGTACGTCAACCCAGATGAAGATTTTAATGCCTTCATGACCTTTGGTCGTGTGATGTCCATTAATAAAGGAGCGATGGATTTGTTAGATGACGATGCATTAGCAGCTGTTGTGGGACATGAACTGAGCCATGGGGAACACAAAGATTTGGTCAATGGTGCTAAAAAAAGTAGCATTTTGTCGACAGTGATTGGAGCCGCTACATTTAATTCTGGAGATTTAGGTCAAATTGCAGCAGGACTAACAGGGAAATATCTAGATAGTCAAGTGTTTACTATGTCTCAAGAAAAGGAGGCGGATGAATTAGGGTTTACCATACTAGCGGACTCTTCTTTTAACGTAGGAGGGGCGGCTCTTGCCATGGAAGTGATCAAGAATAAATATGGTGATACCTATCGAGAAGGCTTTGGTAAAATTCTAAATCCTAATGATCATCCGAAAACATCGCAACGAGTGTTGGATAATTTACAACGCCTATACGACTATTCTGGACATCATGTGAAAGTAGAACAGCAAACTGTATTTATCAATGGCAAACCAGTCTATGAAGGTACTGCTAAGGGCAATTATACGGCGCCTATGCGAGCGTACTTAGTGGCAGGTAAATTAGCGAGATTGTACCACGAAAATACAATTGGCGGTGCCCGTGTAGATGGATCTACAGTAGCTATTGGTACAACGAATATAGTGACTATGCCGACCTATGATGAGGCGTTTGATATAGCGAAACAAATGAATGCGGCCATAAGTGATGAAACTGGTGTCGTAGCCGATACAAAAGACAAAAAGAATCAAAAAGATAAGAAGAAATAAAACTAACCGTTATAGTAGACTATACTGATAGAATAGAGTTATTGATGGATATCGATATAAAAGAGCGATAAACCTAGATTTCCTTTGAGGGAATTCGATATAGCGCTGAATATATATGAGTATATAAGGAAGAAGACAAGTTAAGTATAACTAAAAGTAATGATTCATTTAGCCTTTTAAAATAGCTGTTTTCGGGGTATTTTTTAAAGAAATTAATTTAATTACCTCTTAACTATGCATATATGATAAGGGTAAAACAGTAATATCAAAGGTAATTCTATTCCATGTGGTGTACATGTGTGCTATAATTTAGCTATCAAGAGTAGTGATAACTTATTGAGGAGTACTAGAAGTTGTCACAAGTATTTTTATGGTTAGGGAAAGAGGTTTTAACGATGGGAAATTTTGTTTACATCCAAGAAGAAAAACTTAACGCATTCTGTCAAGACGCATTTGAAGGATTTGGCTTCACACCAGAAGAAGCTAGTATCATTAAAGACGTATTGATGATGTCCGACATGTACGGTATCCAATCCCACGGTATGCAACGTGTAGTTCGTTACCACAAAGGCATTGAAAAAGGTCTTATCAACATCAATGCAAAACCAGAAGTTGTATTCGAAACTCCAGTATCTGCAGTTATCGAAGGCCATGATGCAATGGGTCAATTAGTTGGTCATTTCGCTATGGAATTAGCAATCAAAAAAGCTAAAGAATCCGGTATCGGTATCGTATCTGCTCGTAACTCTAACCACTATGGTATCGCTGGTTACTATGCTGATCTTGCTTTAAAAGAAGGCTTAATTGGTTTCTCTTGCACTAACTCCGAAGCAATCATGGTTCCTACATTTGCTCGTAAAGCAATGCTTGGTTCCAATCCAATCGCTTTCACAATGCCAGCTGAACCATACAACTTCTTCTTCGACGCATCTACTACAGTAGTGACTCGTGGTAAATTAGAAATGTACAACAAATTGGGTAAAGAATTACCTAACGGTTGGGCATTAAATAAAGACGGTAAAGCATCTCAAGATGCTGCCGAAGTATTGGGCAATATCTCTGACCACGTTGGTGGCGGTATCATGCCTTTAGGTGGCAACACTGAACAATTAGGTTCCCACAAAGGTTATGGTTACGGTATGCTTTGCGAAA
>CAUQUX010000046.1:0-9272 GCA_963521235.1 uncultured Veillonella sp.
TACACCAATCTTACCCATGCCAATAATACCTAAGGTCATACGGCTTAAGTCTTTTCCTTTTATGTTAGAAGGACGCTCCGCCCATTTACCAGCCTTAACAAATTGTGCGTTCTCGTAAATTCTTCGACTGGCTGCTGCCATCAGCGTGAAAGCTAGCTCCGCCGTTGTTTCTGTTAATACATCTGGCGTATTTCCATACGGTATATGACGCGCTGTTAAAGCATCGATATCGATATTATCATAGCCTACCGAGGCTTGCGCAATTACCTTCAGTTTCGGTGCCTCGGCAATCAAGTCTTCATCTATCGTAAAGTGATTAATACTCCACAACCCATCTGCATCACGAAGCCATTCTTTGAGTAGTTCTTTAGGCATTTTTTCTTTTTCTGTCCACTGACGAACTGTTACATGCTCGCTTAAATACGCTACTACATCTTTGCGTACCAATCCAGGCACTACCACAACTGGTTTATCCATAGCTTACCTCACTTTCGTTTCGATCTATATACTATATGTCATATCAGTTTCAGAGATCAGTCCCCCTACTCGTATCCTAGGAGGACCTACTTTCTTCTAAATTATATCACATCTGCCTTAGACATAAAAAAGACAGTTCTATTTTCATAGAACTGTGCTTTTCATTTTGTAGATACAGTAACTTGCACTCTCAAACGTACCCGAGAGCTTCTACGCTTTCTATACGATGATATGCTATTCCACAAACGTTCATTAGAATAACATGTTTATCCTACCAATTTGACTTTCCTTCATTGAACATTTCAAATGCATGTGCAATTTGGCGTCTCAATTTTAATCGTTGTGAATCACTCAATACATATTCTACACCATTATGTGCAATTCGCCCATTTTTTACAATGCTACTCAAATCATAGAGAATTTCTCTGGCCATGCTTGCATTACCTGCCAATTCATCAATTGTTACATCATAATAATTAGCCAATCGCTTTAAGGTTTCCAAATCAGGCTCTCGATATCCTGTTTCGTAATTCGACAGGGCAGCATTACTAATACCTATATCACGAGCCACATCTAGTTGACTCCGCCCAATCCGTTTACGAGCATGTCTTAAATTTTCACCTAATGCCATTGTATCACCCCTTATACTACGTGAATCTATAGTATAAATAACCTATCCCTATTATAGCATGAGTTACAATAGATATGCTATAGAAAACCCTTATCTCACATCTCACGAATTGTGTATCTCTCTATATTTTTTAGCAGTTTTGAATTGTATTACACGAATTGAATTATTTGCTATAATTGTACATGTTCACTTTTGAGTGGTTTTAATCAAAATTGATGGGTTTTAGTTACTTTTAAATATTTCTCTCTGTTAATGAACTGTATTATTCATGTGTATGTTCAGGTGGCGGTAATTGCTCAACTTGGAACACCTTCCCAATTGTTTGTATTTTGCCAGGAATATATTCCACAATTTGAGACATTAACACATATAACAATCGTGGATCAAAGTTTGAATTTGCACTTTGATTAATACAATCCAAATATACACTATTATCATCTTCTTCAATATAGTATTTAAAACTCTTATAAGTACTATTTTCTCGATTGATGAATGTTAAAATATCTTGACGATTTTCTTTTGTCACAACCCCTGCACCAATCAACAAACGAATGGTAGCATAAATCGTATCATCTAGTAACAAAAATACAGGAATATCCCCTAATTCTGTTTGCACGTAGGAACGAAACACAACCGTATGATCGTCGTCACCTACTTCTCGTTTTTCAAAGCAAGTCAATTCTTCATCAATCAAAAATTGCTCAAACACTCTAGCCTTTTCATTCACTGGTATCACCTCTTTATCAAAAAAAGGCATTGCTTGTCACAATGCCCCTATGTATTTTAGAATCGAATCTTAACCTTTTTTAGATTTTGTGGTTTTGCGTGTTTTAGTTTCTTTTTTAGCAGTTTCTTCTACAGAAACTTCTTCTGTTCCAACTTCTTCTACTTTAACGCTTTCCACTGCAGCAATGATTCGAGTTAAATCTTTTTGTGTATGCGGATACAATACTTCAAAAATAGTGTATGCCACTAATGCCGGATCAAAGTTATCTCCACTCATTAAGCTTACATCTAAAAGAATTGCTTCGTAGCCATCTTCTTCCATTAAATAGTGTTTAAAACATTTGAATTCGCTATTTAATTGATTCAACACATCTAGCGTTGCTTTTCGTTGTTCTGGAGTAAAACGACCACCTGCGATTTCTAAGCGTACAAAACCAAATGGTGTGTCATCCAACACAACAAACAATGGGAACACAATATCATTATATTCCACAGTTGCATCAAATACTACTGTATTATATTGGTCATTCTCAATCTCACGAAGAGTAAAAAGATTTGCTAATTCATTTTCTTCAATAAACTGTTGAAACAATTCCGCTTTTTTATTCACTGTCTTATCTCCATATCCATTACATTCAAATTAAAACTCATTACCATAATGATACCACAAAACTAGGTTACATTTCAATCATTATTAGTTTTCATCTTCCACATAGATACAACGATCATTTTCAAATCTTGCTATACGCACTAAAGAATGTACATCATAACCAGCTTTTTCTAAGCGTTCACGGCCAGGTTGGAACGATTTTTCAATGACGATAGCAATCCCTTCTACAGTGTCACCAGCACCTTCCACAAGTTTTGCAAGCCCCATAGCTGCTTCACCGCTAGCTAAGAAATCATCAATGATCAAAACTTTTTCCCCACTAGGAAGGAACTTTTTAGAAATTGTTACATCATAATTTTCTTCTTTTGTGTAGGAATACACTACAGAATGATACACATCCTCTGTCATCAAAATAGATTTTTTCTTACGAGCAAATACTAGTGGCACATCTAATTCAATGGCTACTTGTAATGCAATCGCAATTCCAGATGCTTCGATAGTAACAATACGCTCAATACCGCGTCCTTCAAATTGCTTAGCAATTTCTTTACCAATTTGAACAAACAATTTAGGATCAATTTGATGATTTAAAAATCCATCTACTTTTAACACTCGATTGTTCAATACAACACCTTCTGCATCAATACGTTGTTTTAATAATTCCACGATGATCCTCCTTATTGTTTTCTGTCTTTCAATATATTAATAAACTGTGAAACACCTTCTGTTAATGCATCCATCCTTGATCGTACTAGTACAATACGCCGTTCAGGAATTTGCAGGTTCGTCTGTAATTCTACTATGGAACCTTGTTTAATTTTCTCTCTAGCTACTAGTTCTGGCACTAAGGAAATCCCTAAATTAATTTCCACCAAATCCATGAGGACATCTAAACTACCTAGCTCAAAGGCTGGACTCGTACATCGATTATAGGTCACCGCATCAAAAAAGCTACGGCTACTAGCCCCCATCGTTAATAACAATACTGGTTCCGCCATAATATCATCAATGGACCAAACCTTAGTATCATTTTTGTATATGCTGCCTCCTACAAATATATCTTGCATCGCAGCTAACTCAATAATCTCTAAATGATTATTGTCATATAATCCATCATAAGCATGTACCACCGCGATTTGTGCTTCACCAGATTCAATCATGCTCACACATTCACGAGATGGTCGATTGGTCACTCGTAGACTGATATCAAGTTGTTTTTCTTGCCAACTTTTAAAAGTCGGTAGCAAAAAATGTTTACTCAATGTATCTGTAGCCGCTAGATGTAAACTTTTATATTCACGAGACAATCGTTCTTGCAATTTCATAATACCATTGTCTAAAACGGAAAATGCCTCTACTGCGGTTTCAAACAACTCACGTCCTGCTTTAGTAAAGGCTACTGACTTTGTTGTCCTCTCAAATAAAGCAATTCCTAAATCCTTCTCTAATTGTTTAATACTCTGGCTAATGGCAGATTGAGACACCCCATTCGCTTTCGCCGCCTTAGAGAAAGATAAATGCAACCCGACCCCCACAAAGGCTCGGAGTAATTCTGCAGATACAGACATAACTAACCTCAACTCTACTTTGAAAGAAAATTACTTTCATCATTTTACTATTATATATGCTTATAAGTTTACCTATATTTATTACTATTGTCAAACCTCAAATAGAGTACTATTTATCTATTTCTTATAATACTATACAAAATAGTTGCGTTCTAGCTTATAAACTAGTAATATATATTTGATAAGAAAATCTGGGGCATAACAATCCCCCCGTATGTATGAAAGGAATTTAACTATGCATTGCGCACAAAAATTGACTGATCATATTTATTGGATTGGTAGCAACGATTGGAGTACAGAACGTTTTGAAAACTTATTTCCAATCCCAAATGGGGTTAGCTACAATTCCTATTTTATTGATGATGAAAAAACTTGTATTGTTGACTCTGTAGATGATAGCATTCGTCAAGAGTTCTTTGACAATGTAGAACATTTATTAAACGGTCGTGAATTAGATTATTTAATCGTCAACCACATGGAACCTGACCATTGTGCTACCTTACTGGAATTATTAGACCGCTATCCAAACGTAAAAATGGTAGGTAACAAAACAACCTTCCGTTTCTTTGAACAATTCTATGGTCGTCCAGCACCTGAGAACTATTACGAAGTAAAAGAAGGTGACACCATCGATCTTGGTCATCATAAGCTTCATAGTTATACAATGCCAATGGTTCACTGGCCAGAAGTAACTTGTACCTATGAATCAACAACAGGCACCTTGTTCTCCGCTGATGCATTCGGTACCTTCGGTACAATCAATGGCAATATCTTTGCTGATCAATTAGATTTTGATCGTGTATACGAAGATGAAGCTCGTCGTTATTACACAAATATCGTAGGTAAATATGGTGCACAAGTACAAAATGCATTGAAAAAAGCATCTGCTTTAGATGTTAATATCATTGCACCTCTTCACGGACCAATTTGGAGAACTCCTGATAGCATTTCTTACATCATCAGTAAATACATGCATTGGAGCACTTACAATGCAGAGAAAAAAGGCGTTGTCATTGCCTTTGGTTCCATGTATGGAAACACTGCTGAAATGGCACAGCAATTAGCGAAGTTGCTATCTTTGCGCGGTGTAACAGATATCCGTATTTATGATGTATCTAAAACGAATCCATCTTACATCATTTCTGATGCATGGAAATATAGCCATTTAGTATGTATGGCTCCAACCTACAACTTAGGCTTATACTTGACTATGGAAAACTTATTACATGAATTACATGTATTAAACTTCCATAACCATAAAGTTTCTATCGTAGGTAACCATTCCTGGGCATCTGGCGCAATGAAACGCATGGTAGAATACTTCACAAATAAATTCAAAAATATGGAAATCATTGGTACTCCACTAGATATTAAAGGCGCATTACACGATGAACAATTACCATTGTTTGAAGAATTAGCAGATGCTATCGTTGCTTCCTTCGCATAAACTGATATTAAAGATTTAGACACAACACACGCGACTCTACACAGTAGAGTCGCTTTTAATGTATATATCTAAACAGCTAATTATACTATTGATGAATCTAGTTTCAGTATAACCAAATATTTAATATAGAGTTTAAAGTTATATACCTTGTAAGGTATACAAAATGAGCTATCATGAAGGGACATGCCCAACTTGATAGCTCATTTTTATAGGTACTACTTATCGATTCTACCAACAGGCTATCAACGATAGCGATGTAGCATACGCACTCCTTTGGGTGCTTCTAATATCATGGACCACACCATGCCATGCCTAGCGGCGGATCGTAGAGATTCCCTTCTAGACCTAATTCTCCGACTAGGTTCTATTGCTGCCTCATAGGCTGTTTGTGGTGCTTTTACCCGTTCATAGGATACTCCAGTATCCACTAAAGCCTCATACCTACCTACATTGACTGAACTCTCACAAGTATCTACATCCACTGGATTGTAGGTCACTGGCATCGGTTCTACCCTTTTGTCAGCAGGAATATTCTCCTCCACTTCCACATCTTCCTTCGAATCCCGTGAAAGTGTAATTCCATAATATTCTTCCATTTCCTCCCAAGTCATATCTTTGCTAGGAACGGGCTTGTCATGGTCCTCTCTGGAAGGTTTTTCTTTCTTAAATATAAAGGATCCTAAGATAATCAGAATGAGTATCCCTATTTCCATAATTGGATACCTCCTCTACCTTATTCGTGTGTACCTTTACCATCAATAGTGGCTGTATAGTCACCTTCAGAAATACTTTCACGCATTTTAGTATCTGCCATAATATTATTCATAGAATAATAGTCCATAACGCCCAAATTACCTTCACGCAAGGCTTGGGATAACGCTTTTGGCACTTCTGCTTGAGCTTCTACTACTTTCGCTTGCATTTCTTGCGTATGAGCACGCATTTCTTGTTCTTGCGCTACCGCCATGGCACGGCGTTTTTCCGCTTGGGCTTGGGCAATTTTTTTATCTGCTTCCGCTTGATCTGTCATCAACTGTGCTCCAATATTACGTCCTACATCCACGTCGGCAATATCGATGGATAAGATTTCAAAAGCTGTTCCCGCATCTAAGCCTTTATTCAATACAGTGCGAGAAATATGATCTGGATTTTCCAATACATCTGTATGTTCTTCGGAAGAACCAACTGTCGTAACAATCCCTTCCCCAACACGGGCAATGATTGTGGCTTCCCCTGCACCACCGACTAAACGGTCAATATTAGCGCGTACTGTAACACGAGCACGTACTTTTAATTCGATACCATTTTTAGCCACCGCAGAAATGATCGGTGTTTCAATCACCTTTGGATTGACGGACATTTGCACCGCTTCTAATACATCACGACCCGCTAAGTCGATAGCTGCCGACCGTTCAAAAGTCAACTCCATCGTTGCTCGTTCTGCTGCAATTAATGCATCTACCACACGGTCTACATCACCACCTGCTAAATAATGGGCCTCTAATTGGTCTACCGTCACATCTAAACCTGCTTTATTGGCTTTCACCAAAGGAAGCACAATTTGAGATGGGGATACACGACGAAGGCGCATACCAATGAGGGTCATAATGCTGACGTTGACGCCCGCTGCTAAGGCAGATACCCAAAGTCCTAATGGAACAAAATGTAAAAATAGAGAAATACCAATGATGAGAATAATTGGGAAAATAATAAATCCCACCGTTCCAATAATTGTTTCCATAATGCCTCCTATCTTTCTGTAGCTCTCACTACAATACGACCACCTGTGACAGATACAATAGTTACCTCTGTACCAGGTTCATAAAATTCGCCATCAGTAACGGCATCGAGGAAAGTATCTTCCACAATAATCGTCCCTGCTGGTCGTAACACCGTTTTTGTATGTCCAATTTTGCCTAACCAACGATTAGGATCCGGATGACTGGCATATCCTTTTTCCTTAGTAGATTGTAAGCGCAATGTTAATCGCTCTCCAAGCCGTGTCTTAGGGAACACGGACACAATCCACCACAACAAGAGCACGCCCAGTACCGACAGTACGGTCACCGTCACTACTGCTGTAGGGCCGCCACCCATCCAGTCGTAGATGCCCCATAGAAATAGCAATAGGCCCGTGAGGCCAAAGATACCAAATCCTGGAACCATCATCTCAATGAGGAGTAAAATAATACCACTTAGAATCAGTCCTATCATAGTCTCTCCTTTCTTACTAAACACCTATATACTTGTATTATACCATACTCTTTATATAGATAAGATGAAATCCACCTACGCCCTACCTCTCAGGGACGAAAAAAGAGACCCTCCTCAGAGAGTCTCTTAGTTGTTTTGTTATTAAACGTCTTCGCGATATGGAGCTTGACCGATTTCGTAGAAATCGTTTCCTTCGCTATCGATAACAACGATTGCAGGGAAATCTTCTACAGTCAATTCTGCCAAAGCTTCTGGACCTAAGTCAGCATAAGCGATAACATCATATTTTTTAATAGATTTAGCAATTAAAGCTGCTGCACCACCAACGGCTGCAAAGTAAGTTACGCCGTTTTTCTTCATAGATTCGATAACTTCTGGTTTACGGGAACCTTTACCGATCATGCCTTTGATACCTTGATCAAGCATTGTTGGTGTGTAAGCGTCCATACGACCAGAAGTTGTAGGACCAGCGGAACCAATTGGGTCTCCTGGTTTAGCAGGACTTGGTCCTAAGTAGTAAACGATTTTGTCATGCCAATCGATTGGTAATTCTTCACCGCGTGCTAATGCTTCAGTCATTACTTTATGAGCAGCGTCACGAGCACTGTAGATTTTACCAGAGATAAGAACCATATCACCAGCTTTTAATTTACGGGATTGTTCTTCAGTTAAAGGTGTTTGAATACGAATTTGTTCTGCCATGGTTATTCCCCCTCTTAAACTTCACCGTGAGCATGACGGCTAGCGTGGCAGCAGATAGTAACTGCTACAGGAAGACCAGCGATGTGTGTTGCTGCCCACTCGATATTAACGGAAACTGCTGTTGTAGAACCACCTAATTGAGGTCCGATACCAGTTTTGTTAACCATTGCATTGATTTCTTCTTCCAATTTTGCATATTCAGGATGTGCATTGCGTTCTTCTACAGAGCGAAGAAGAGCTTTTTTGGAAAGGAATGCTGCGTAGTCCATAGTACCACCGATACCAATACCTAGTACCATTGGAGGGCATGGGTTAGGGCCAGCTTTTTTAACGATTTCAAGAACTGCTTTTTTAACGCCTTCAACGCCATCAGCAGGAACCAACATTTTTACGCCAGATTTGTTTTCAGAACCAAAGCCTTTTAACTCTACATTAATGTCAACTTTGTCGCCTGGAACAATTTTAGTGTAAATAACTGCTGGAGTATTATTTTTAGTGTTTACACGGTTAAACAAAGGTTCCGCTACTACGGATTTACGAAGATATCCGTCAACATAACCTTTTGCTACACCAGCTTGAACAGCTTCTTCAAGATCTCCACCTTCGAAGTGTACATCTTGACCAACTTCTAAGAATACGATTGTAAGACCAGTATCTTGGCAGATTGGACGATCTTCAGCATCAGCGATTTCCGCATTTTTAATGATTTGATCCAATACGCCTTTACCTACTGGAGACTTTTCTGTGTCAAAGCCTTTTTTCAATGCATTGTACATATCTTTTGGAAGATGATATGCTGCATTCATACATAATTCTGCTACCTTTTCTGTTACTTTCTCAACGTGAATGTTACGCAAAGTAATCCCTCCTCAACTTAAAACAGAGACCTTTCTCTTG